>CAYVPM010000227.1:0-5626 GCA_964453475.1 uncultured Saprospiraceae bacterium
GGTGTCGAATGAAATGGGTTGTACCGAGGAATTTCTTGATGAAAAACAATTGCTTGGTTCAATAAAAGATATTTTCAATCAATTTAATGAGTTGAACATCATAGTTGCTCCAATCGGGGAGGCATTTGTGACTGCCAGGGCGAAGCATCGTAGGATAAGATTATATGCTGACGATGAGGATTTTCACCCTTCAGCCTTTGGATCCTACCTGATGGCTTGTGTTTATTATAGAATTTGCTTTTCAGAGAAATTAGAAAGCAAAACCTGTTTGCCCATAAAATGTAAAGAAGCACTTGTTGCACAAAAAATTGCGAACGAAATAATCATCAAAAATTAAATTTTAACCTGTCATGGCAAAGCTTTTCCTTGTTTTCTTGATAATCATTTCTGCTTTAAAATGCAAGCCGTACGCTACGGTTTCACCTAAAAATGAGAACACATTAATAACGATAAAACTAACAGATACCTTAAGAGCCAGGCCTCCTTTAAATATGGAATATGACAAGTGGGTATCTGCCTACCCCAGTATGAAGAATCTGAAAGCAATGGGTGGTGTTTATGATTCTAAAAACGGGATAAAATTTGGGATATCTATCGGTGATAAAAACCGCAATGGAAAATTTGGAGAAATAGGTAAGGATTTTATTTATTTGACTGATTATAGTGAAAAGTACTTTGAGTGGGACAACTCCTGCTCGGCTGCCTCGGCGATACAACCTAATACCATTATCAATTATAAAAATAATTGCTTTATGGTAGACTCTATATGCCATAAAGGTTCATTGATTGTTTTGAAGAAGATTCCTTACTCCAAACAGGCCAATTTATGGGAGAGAATAGACCTTCCGCTTGAACAAAAAATGACTTTAATAGATGAAACAGAAGTATCAATCCTGGAATATCTGAAACAATACCCTGAAAAAGTAGAATATGTATTTGTGAACTTTTGGGCTCCCTGGTGCGCCCCTTGTATAGAAGAGATCCCACAATTACAAGTACTGCACAAAAAAAATGTTGCGATAATAAACATTGTTGAAGAATATAGCTACGAGGATGCCAAAGGCGCCATTTCGAAATACTCTATGCCCGGATTACAAGTAGTCGGAAGAGAATCTATAAGTAAAATATTCAATCACTGCGGCAAAGGCTTCCCTTATGGGGTCTTGTATAAAAGGGACAAGGAAATTAGCCGGGGTGTCAGAGCTCACCAAGTATTAAAACAAATTAAGACGCCATGATTTTAATTTTTAGCACTCACAATGATGATACAACAAATGAAGTTATCGAATGGCTGGCTAAAAAATCAAATGATATAAGTCGGTATAATTACTTCGGTGATAAATTTCCATCAATAACTTCTGAATTCTCTGGTGACTCTGTTGAATTCAAAGTCGACAATAAGAAAGCAGAGGCGATTTGGTTTAGAAAAAGCTTAAACCCTTTCAAATATGAATATGATGGAGAAAGTCCTGATATTAAAATGCATATTAAGAACGAATTAAGGGCTTTCAAGGAAGCACTATTCTTAATGTCGCAACATTCAGCAAAGACACTTGGCACCAGCAGCGGGTATAATAAGATCCAAGTACTACATGCTGCTAGGGCCCATGGGTTACACGTTCCAGCTACCATAGTCACCAATTCACTAAGTGATCTAATTGAATTTAAAAAAAAATACAAGGAAATAATCATCAAATGCTTAAGCGAAGCTGATTCCTTCAAAAGGGGGGAAACGTCGCACATTTTGTTGACTTCCGCGCTTACAGACAGCGTAATAAAAACATTGCCTTCTGAATTTTTTCCATGCTTTGTGCAAGAGCGAATCTTTAAGCGTTATGAGGTTAGGACTTTTTTCTTAGAAGGCAAGTGTTATTCAGCTGCTATATTTTCTCAAAATAACAAGAAAACCAAAGTTGATTACAGGAATTATGATTATGGAAAGATGAACAGGTATGTTCCATATCAATTAGACCATGAAATTGAGGAAAAGGTGAGTGCGCTCATGGATTTTCTTGGGCTTGACACTGGTTCGCTTGATTTTATGGTTACCAAAGATAATAAAGTCATATTCCTTGAAATTAACCCATCAGGGCAATTTGGTGGGATGGTGTCTAAGCCGTGCAACTATTTTCTTGAAAAAAAGGTTGCCGACAGCCTAATAAAAAAAACCTTGCAATAACATGAGAGACAAAAATGATTTTTCGGTTGAGGTTAAAAAACTCAAATTTACTCCAACAGTTTATTTGTTAGCAACCAAGCTGCCAAATAGAGAAAAGCTTTTTATTAAAATAGTAGAAAGCGAATTTCATCAGACCGAGTTTTATTCCGTTACCCATCTTCATAAACCAACATCTAAAATAGTTTTGTTAACAGATGAAGCCTGATTTTTTCAAATTGTTTTCCTGTTGCATTCCCGTAAAGGGCGCAAACAGAAGCCTTTTGTGTGATGTACAAAGGAGCAGATTCCAATATATTGACAACTCACTTTACGACTTGCTCGAAGTCTGCCAAGAATCCAGTATTGCACAAATTAAAAAGCATTTTGGGCGCCCCTATTATAAGAAGCTAGACTTGATTATACAAAATTTAGTTGATGAAGAATGGGGGTTCGTGACTTCTCAACCGGAGTTGTTCCCATTAATGAATTTAGCATGGGAACATCCTAGCGAATTGACAAATGCGATATTAGATATAGCGAATCTTAACAAAGCTATTGTCATTGACTTATTTAGACAATTAGATAAGCTCGGTTGTAAATGTATCCAATTGAGGTTTTTTTCCAGTATTACATTGGCGGAATTAGATGAACTACTGAACGGGTTGGCCAATAGCCGGATCCAATCTATTGAAATTCTTATTAAAAATACAGAAGAACTGGGGTCGGAGGACCGTGTAATAGAATTTGTTAATAAGCATTTGAGGATTAATTCATTCATAATCCATGATAGCCCCGTTTTTTTTGATGTAGAAAGCAAGAATTGCATTGTTCTTTATACCAATATTCCGATAACTTCATCTAAGCAATGTGGAATTATAAACTCTAAATTTTTTACGCTTAACATTGAATCTTTTACAGAAGCTAAAAATCACAACTCCTGTCTAAACCGGAAGATATCCATTGACGTGGACGGCAACATCAAAAACTGTCCCTCTATGCCCCAGTCATTCGGGAATGTCAAAACTGGCACCCTGCAAGAAGCGCTCGACCATCCCGACTTCAAAAAGTACTGGAACGTCACCAAAGACCAAATCGCTGTATGCAAAGACTGCGAATTCAAATATGTCTGCACCGATTGTCGCGCCTATATTGAAAACCCAGAGGATTTGCATTCCAAGCCCCTTAAATGTGGCTATAATCCCTACACCGCAGTATGGGAAGCGTGGAGCACTAACCCACTGAAGCAAATGGCAATCGACTACTACGGTATGCGGGAAGTGTTGCCCGAATTTAAAATGAAACCTGACTATGCCCCGGCTTACTGAATACCCTGCGCAGGAAATAATCCTCAATGACCGCGAGCAGCTGCAATACCTCCTTGGTAATCCGCCATCCTGGATGATGCGTTACGGCATATCCGTTGCGACTGCTTTGTTTTTGATGCTGTTGGCACTGAGCTATTTTGTAAAATATCCCGATATCATAGAAGCAAAAGTTGTACTTACGACCACCAACCCACCGATCCGGATCATGGCGAAGTCGGGTGGCCGTGTAGCCGACTTGTTAGTTACCGACAAACAACTTGTGACCAAAAATCAAGTGCTGGCTGTGCTGGAAAATACGGCTGACTGGCAGGAGGTATTGCGTTTGGAAGCCTGGCTCAACGAATCACAGGAAAAAACAGCCATTTTGCCAACTGATATGCTTCTTGGCGAATTACAAAACACTTTTTCCATTTTCAGCCAACACTGGAAGGATATGCATTATTTTTCTCAGCACAATGGCGTAACGGAACGCATCGCGTACATCCAACAACAGATAAAAGGGCTGGAACGCATCGGCAGAAACCTGCAAAAACAACACGATACGATGAATGAAGAATTTGCTTTGGCGACAAAAGGGTTTCAACGTCAGCAACAGCTTCACTTGACTGAAATTATTTCCAATAAAGAGTTTGAGTTATCTGAAGTGGAATACCTCTCCCAAAAAAGACAGGTAGAAAGTGCTGAGGCAGCTGTTTTGCTGAATCAGATGCAAATTAAACAATTGGAAGGACAAATCAACGATTTTCAGCAGGGCAAACAAGATAACCTGAATGAGAAAGAACTGGCTTTGGCGGAGGATCAAATGCGCATGAGCAGTGCCATCGCCGAGTGGAAAAATAATTTTCTTATCACAGCCCCAATTGCGGGACAAGTCTCTTTTTCCAAAATTTGGAGTGAGCAACAGCCCGTCAACGCCGGGGAAGAAGTCCTGGCGATTGTACCCGTTTCTCAAGAATCAAAAAGTGGGGGAGGTATCATAGGAAAAGCAAAAGTTTCTACCTTTAGTTCTGGCAAAATTGCGCTTGGCCAGCGCGCCATCATTCGCCTGGATGGCTATCCCGCTCAGCAATTTGGGGTACTGGAAACCAGCGTAGCCAGCCTATCGCTTCTACCCCAAAAAGAAGGAGCTGATGAAACATACATGCTTGATTTGCTGCTGCCTGATTCTCTTTTCACATCTTACGGCACACGTATCCCACTTCGCCAAGAAATGTCCGGGCAAGTACGTGTTGTGACGGAAGACCGAAGGGTTATTTCGCGTATATTTGATACGTTGAGAGATTTATTGCAACACTGATATATTTTTGCCTTACTCGGTCTGTCAATCGATCCCACCCAGCACGCCGTCGAGCTTGCTGGCGTCCACAGCCTTTTTTGCACAGATTTGACAGGTATCGGCATTGTTCTCCCGGGCGAAAATAAAATAGGAAGCAAGGCGATTAAGGGGCAGGTTTTGTACATTTGCATGCCTGTAAATACTTTCACCGATGCCTGCACCATTCGATACCATCGATTACCTGAAAACGGGCAATGCCAAACAACAACTTGCCTACCAAGCCCTGAAAAAACACCAGGTGTTGGCCCACCTGCAGCCTTTCGACCCGATATTGGCAGGCACCATCCCCATTGACATTGATATTGAAAACAGCGACCTCGACATCATTTGTTATTGCCAGAATCTGGACGCGTTTGAGGAAGTTTTACAGGAAAAATTCGGAAGCGCTTCTGGTTTTAAAATAGGCAGGATTGAGATACAGGATGCCGAGGCTGTAGTGGCCAATTTTCAACTGGACGCTTTTGAAATTGAAATATTTGGGCAAAATATACCAACCAGGCAACAAAATGCCTACCGACACATGCTGATCGAATACAAGCTGTTGCGCGAGCACGGCGAGCAATTCCGACAAAAAGTCATCGATCTAAAACGGCAAGGGCACAAGACCGAACCAGCATTTGCCCTACTGCTCGGGTTGGCAGGCGATCCGTACAAAGCCCTGCTGGATATTGAGGACGAGCCGACAGGCAATTGACCAATTCCTCGTCCGGCGCCGGGCATTTTCTACTGTTGCTCTGTACCGATCTGCTTATAGTCAACGCAGAGTGGTTGTGAATGCAGGAATGTTGCAATCATTTTAAAATCAGG
>CAYVPM010000228.1:0-5622 GCA_964453475.1 uncultured Saprospiraceae bacterium
CATACCAGCCCCCAAATGCTAAAGCCAACAACAGCACCGCCCATACTGCCCAGCAGGTTTTTTGCGCTGGTGCTGCCACTTCGCAGGCTCCAATAAATACCATGCCTGCCCAGTTTTTGGGGCCGCGGAAACCTTGGCCCCGCAGGAAAGTCCTTTTTGCTTTCGCAAAAGCCAGGTCTTTGGGCATTTTATCCAAAAACAAAGTGTCGTAGAATAGCGGCATGATCTTCCTTGGGCCATCAGTTGGAATTACCCACTGGGTGCTGATAAAGCTCCGTACGCCCGCATAGGCAAGGCCCCGCGCCAGGCTCAGGTTGCCATCCCCTTCGCTATATTGGCCTTTTGTTGTCTCACAAGCGGAGAGCGCCACCATTTCCAGGTCTATTGGGTGATTGTACAAGTCGTTGAGCAGCAACCGATTGCTGTCGCTGAACTTAATGTGGCTGAGCCCGGGATTTTCTTCATCGACATTTCCATGCCCCGCTACGTGCGCAAAAGCAAATCGAGAGCAAGCATCCCAAAATGCGTCGGTGTCATTTTTCTGCACCACGCCAAAGCCACTTTCTACCAGGCGCTCGACCTCCGACTTTCGACTTGCATCCGGCACAAATACGGCAACCTTTTGTTCCAATTTGGCAGGCACCTTATGTTGCTGCATTTCCCAAAGCAGGTTGGCCGAGAAACAATAGCTCAGGGCATGTTTGAAAACCAAGAAGTTTTCGTCATCAACTTGTTTACGCACATCTCCTGCACTGGTTCTGAAAAGCAGGCCATCGAAGGAAAGGTTGTTGAGGGGGGCGTCCGGTATAATGATTAATCGCGGGTAAAGATCAAGTTTTCTGGATAGTTTAGCCAATAGCAATTGGTACAATTGGTGGCTGCACTGGATAAATGCCTGCTGTTCCTCGAGGTTGGGGTTGTCCCGCTCAATCAAGTTTTGGTAATTTGCAACCAGACCAGCCAGGGCTTTTTTTGAAATTTGAACACTGTCAACAGATACTTGATCAGGAGTCAATAAAAAGCAATACAAGACACTGTCGGTACAGGCATATTCGACCATAGCCTGATCGCGGGCCAGCAAATCCTTTTGAATGGTACCCAGCGATATGCCGGTTTTTTGGTATTTGAGGTTGAAGAACTGTGGTTGCTCGCGCGCTAGTTTGGCGAAGAACTTGCGCTTGCGCTGTTCTGCTTTAGCTTTGGCCATGGGTTCGTCTCCTGCCTTGGATACTGCTTCCAAAACATCAAGTTCTTCCTGCCGAATGGACGCAGGCAGGCTACTGCGCGCATTCCGGAGCCTGGCGGCATCGAGCAATGCAAAGGCCTTGCCTTGTTCGGCTGTCATGAATGCCCGTTCCAGGTACCTGGCGCCTTCAGGATCTTCCTGCTTCACACGGTACAGTTGAAGGTTGCTTTCAACTGCATGGCCAACCCATTTCTGTGCCTCTTTTGCCAATTCCAGTTTCGCCCCATCGCTCATCAGGCTATTGCGCATAATCTCGGCGAATGCTTGCATCGAATCGCTAGCGATGGCAGCCTTGGCCAAAATTTCAGGCCGGCCTGGCACAATGCGGGCAGAATCCATCCAGGAAGTGGCAATATTGATCAGCAAGGTAAAAATACGTGACTGCTTGCCCTGGAGCGTACTCAGTGCTGGAAAGCCCGTGGCCTCATTCCATTGGCTGCCACCAAACGAAGTCAATGCATGTTGGTAATTTTGGAGCGCCAAACCAATCTTATTTTGCTTTTGAAACACGTATCCCCGGTTGATGTAAAGCGGCGCAGCAATGGAATCAAGGTTTTTTATTTGGCTGGTGTCGATTCCGGCACTCAATATCGAACAGGCATCCTTTAGCTTTCCAGCGCGGCTATACAAGGCGCCCAAATTGCTCATTCCCAAAACCTTATCTTTATCATTGCGGGCAATGTCGAATAATTTATTCGCCATCTTAAAATACAATACGGCTGAATCGTATGCCATGCTGCGCTCCAAAGCTGATTTGGAAACCACCATAGAATCTTGCCAGAGGTTTGCTGTTACCATCAACAATCCGGCGGCATCTTCAACATGATCGTTCAGCGCTGCAGCATCTGAACTGTCTATTTCCATTTTTCGCGCTATCAGGTTTCCGATATTGGCTTTTTCCAGGCCCTCACGGTAATGTTGCATGGTTCTGTAACAGGAAGCATAATCATTTAATAAATGAAGGATAAATGCGCCCTGGTAATTGTTGGTTTTGCTGTGCAAGCTGTCCTGAAAATACCGGAAAGCACGTTGGAAATCTTCCAAAGCCTTGGGCTTTTCTCCCAACTCACTAAACACCATTCCCCGGTGCATCATATTAAGAAAATAGACACGCTTAAAATACGCTGGTGTTTGTACATCATCAGCTGCATCGAAATAATGGAGCGCTTTATCCAAATCCTTTCCTTCAAGCCGGTAGGCTTCCCCCAGGTTGTGGTATAGCCTTACAATGTCAATATGTGTCGTATCGTTTTTGTAAACCCTTTTCCGGATTTCGAGGGCATGAAGGGAGTATTTGCGCGCCAAATGAGCGTGTTCCTCAGAAAGCAAATATGAACCCAATGCCTTGTGGCATATTTCTGCCACCTTCAAATCTATGGACTCTACCTGAAAGGACTCAATTTGGGCCAATAGACCATCAATAGTTTTTAGGTATTGTTCATCAGTTGGTTTTACCGATTGTGTCAAACTATCCAGCAGATTGTACAGCATATTTGCCTTCGCAGCATCGGGCTGCTGCTGGCAGGAGAGGATGCTCCCAAAAAACGAAAAGGCATAGAACAGGTAGGGAAGGCGCTTCATCGGTGGCTTATTTTGCTGTAAAAATAGAGAAAGCACACCTTTTACAAGGCATGCTTTCCCAATTTCTTTAACATGACCAGCACCTGTTGCCTAATTCGTCGGGCATTCCATGTCGACACATTCGGGGCAAAGTCCGCTGTGCCCAGGGCAGGGGCAAGCCGCTTTCCCGCTGTGGTTGAGTTTTCGGTGTACCAGATGATCGTTCACCTGAAAAGCATTGTTGCGAATCCAGGTTTTTATGGCAGCTGCATTCGGCGCCAAACCCGCTCCCTTGGAAAGCCCGATTCGAACAGCAACTGTGCGGGTAACAAATGGCGTTGCCATGGAAGTGCCCGACATTATGGCCAAATCCGATGTGCCGCCCAAGCTCAGCGCCCGTGGATAGGAACTTACAATGTTTTTCCCGTTCGCCGCCACGGTCATGTAATTGCCTGAAAAAGACCAGTTGGAAAAATTGGCCATAGTGCCGGCAGGCGCGTCCAGAGCGCTCACAGAGATCAAATTCGGTTGGGTGTTGGCGAAACAGGCAGGCCAGAATTTCATCTTGCCATCTACATCAATGCCATCATTACCTAAGCCCGCTACTACCACTACGTTCTTGCTATTGACAGCATCAAAGAAAGGCTTGAAAATCTCCGTTGGGGCAATGGTATCCTTAAATCCCCAACTGATATTGATCACGTCGACATTTTGTTCCAGGGCATAATAGAGACCGCAAAGCGCATCAAAGAGGGTACATTCGTTGTTCCCGTCCAATACCTTCACGTTTAATATATCAAAAGGTACGCCCATCCTGTTGCCGCCATTTGGGGCTACCCCTGCGATGATGCCGTTGATATGGGTACCGTGGCCCTGATCGTCGAGCGGCTCCCAATTGCCCAAGCTGCCCATTATGTTCAAACCGTAAAGGGTATTAGACACACCAGGAGTACAGGGAGGCATCGGGCTGGGAAATGGCGTCCAATTGGAAGCCAGTAAGGCGACGTTCGTAGGATCTACCCCGGAATCGACAATGGCAATTTTGACGCGACCAGTGGGGCAAGATGGCTCATTCAGGGAGGTTGAGGGGTTCCCTGGTGTTTTTATAGTGTCGCAAGTGAGCAGGTAGTTTAGCTCCAGGCCACCAACGCCGGCTCCTTTTTTCTTCGGGTCAACAACAACCTCACCCCCACCAGTATCGATGCCAAGCACTTTTTTCGGCCCAGCATAGCGCCAAAGCTCCAATTGGCTGGGACAAGGGCAGCTCTCTGCTTTCACGAAGCCCCATTTCAACAAGGAGTCCCGGGAAGCAGCAGCTGTTGGGTGACTGCCGTCCAGCAACCATTCGTTGCAACGATAGCGCACAGAATCGGTTCTGGTAACAAAGCTTGTATCCGGAGCGCCCGGGGTTGGCATCCTCCGGGTTTGGTATGGGATGACTTTAGCGTTAAAACAGTCAACTTCGTTGGGAATGACATTTGAGGGGTTAAAGCCGTTGAATACAAAAAAGACGAAATACCCGCCTGCAAAAAGGCCAATTAACAGTAAGAACCAAAATTTAAGCTTCTTCATATTGTAGTTTTTATTTGGAAGTAAGGTGTTAAAATTATCGAATTATTAAGACAATCGCCCCATAAACCTTTTATTTACGTTGGAAGTTCCATTCTGCAATCAAAAAGCCGGTGAAATCGTCTTTTAATACAGCAGCCATGCTCTTTGCCAAAACATTGCCTCAAAACAAAGCAAAAACTTACCTTTGCCACTCAACACAACCTAGCATACAACATGGGCGATACTCACGCACTCGACGATTGGAAACTTGAACAGGAAGAATGGCTGGAAGCACTGGAGGAAGTGCTCGAAAGCGAAGGCAAAGACCGCAGCGCCGAGCTTTTCCAACGCCTGCGCTACCTGCTGGCCCGCTATGGTGTTGCCAATGGCGGCCCTGCGCTCAACACGCCTTATGTCAACACCATCGGCGTCGAGGAGCAGCCAGAATACCCCGGTAACCTGGAAATTGAACATCGTATCGAGCAAATCCTGCGCTGGAACGCCCAGGCAATTGTACTGCAAGGCGCCGACAAAGACCTCGCGCTGGGTGGCCATATTGCAACCTATGCCGCCTGCGCCACCATGTTGGAGGTATTGTTCAACCATTTCCTGCGCAAGCGCGGCGCCGATTACGGTGGCGACCTGCTGATGTTCCAGGGGCACGCCTCTCCAGGCATCTATGCTCGTGCTGCCTTTGAAGGCCGGCTGAGCATGCAGGCCATTGCCGATTTCAGACAAGAGCTGCTGGGCGGCGTCAGCTCCTACCCACACCCACGGCGCATGCCCAAATTCTGGCAAGCACCCACCGTGAGCATGGGCCTGGGCCCTATGACGGCCATTTACCAGGCCCGCTATATGAAATACCTGGAAAACAGAGGACTAAAGCCCGCAAACGGTGGAAAAGTGTGGCACTTCATCGGCGATGGCGAAATAGACGAGCCGGAAATCTATGGTACCATCGGCCTGGCAAGCCGGGAAAACCTGGACAATATCGTTTTTGTCGTCAACTGCAACCTGCAGCGCCTCGACGGCCCGGTGCGCGGCAACGGCAAGATTATTCAGGAAGTAGAACGGCATTTTCTGGGCGCGTCCTGGGAGGTCATCAAAGTGGTCTGGGGCGGCGAATGGGACGAACTGCTCGCCAAGGATGTAGACGGTATTTTACTGGCCCGCCTGGAGCAATTGGTCGATGGCGATTTCCAGGAAATCAACTCCGTGGGCACTGGCGCTCATACCCGCAAGAAACTGGTCGGCGAAGATGCCCG
>CAYVPM010000229.1:0-5611 GCA_964453475.1 uncultured Saprospiraceae bacterium
GCGTTTTGAAATCAGCGGTATTAATGTGGTGCTGAACAAGGCCCATGCCATTTACTTGTTGGGGATGCAGGTCGATTTCGTATCCGGGCTCGACAACCGTGGCTTCACCTTCGAAAACCCAAATGCCACGAGCACTTGCGGTTGCGGCACCTCTTTTTCCGCATAAATATTGTCTGTAAGCACCCGGCACTGGCTACATATCGCCCAGATAAACCACAAAACAATCCTTAAACTTCCTTTTGACGGCCAATTTCTGTTGGGTTTCTGCCGATTTCTTATCCGGGTATGGGCCAATGATTACCTTGTAAATGGAATTTTTGTCGTTGCCCGTGCTCTTCACCAGTACCAAAGCCTTGTCAGGCCATTGCACCTGCAGTTGTTTCAAAATCGGGATTACATTGTCGGCATTGTTCAAAGTGCTGACCTGTACGCCAAACCCGGCTTTCAGCGAAGGTTTGATATCCACTTTGAATAATTCCGTTGACGTACTTGCTTGAGTATTGGATACCTTGGCAGGCACAGGGTCATAGTTGTAGGCTACAGGCTTAGCGCTTTTTATGACTTTTGAAGCCGAGGTGGGCGCAGGCCTATTGGCCACCAAACTTGTGTTCCCGTCAACCGCTGCGGCCACCCTGGCCGAAGGAGCCGCTTCCACCACTTCCAACTGAACCCGGGTCACGCCATCCCTGATGAGGCCAATGGTTTCAGCTGCCTGCCTGGAGATATCCGTTACAAAACCCTCTACAAAAGGGCCGCGGTCATTGACGCGCACCACAACACTTTTTTTATTGTCTATCCGCGTAATCCGAACCTTCGTGCCGAAAGGCAAGCTCTTGTGCGCACACGTAAGGTCATTTTTGTTATACGGTTCGCCACTGGCAGTTTTTCGGCCATGCAGTGAATCTGCATAATAACCAGCTTTCCCATATTCGGTATCAACGCCAAGTGCAAAGGAACTCAACAGGGAAGCAATGGTCAGCAATATCAGGGTGAATAAATTTTGTCGCATCGTTTAGATTTTTTTGTTGAAGAAAGGTTTATGGTGTCAAATGTAGAAGGAATTAACGTTTTTTCGCACAAAACATTTCAAACCCGGTGAAAATCAAGGTGCATATATAATACGCCCCGATTGTCCGCTGCCGCGCAAACGCCAGTAATAAACGCCTGGCACAGGGAAAGTTTCCCGGGCGATGTGTGCCCGCGAAACCCCGGACAACAAGCTTGAAAACAGCAATTCCCCTTGAACATTAAAGATATCCAAAGTTTCTTCTGCAGCATTTTGTGGCTGAAAGTTAAACCAGGTGCCGGCACTGCCAAATGGATTGGGTGCAAAAGCCGGACTTTCCCCCTGTACGGTATCCCAAAGCGCGGGCAACAGCGCCTCCCCATTTTCACGAAAAACGAGCGCCGGAGTGGGCCAGTTGCCAATTTGCAAGACATGGCTGAGCTTGCCGGCTTTTTTTGCTTTGAACACAAGTTGGAAAAGTGCTTTCTGGCGAATGGCTCCTCCGGGATTTGGAGAAATAGCGACCGAGACAATCCCCTCTTCGCTGCGATTTGTCCCGAAATTGGCCAGGGAAATTTCTTTTTCCAAAGGTATAAACGCTTCAAATTCAAGCACTTTCGGATCGAAATTCAAGGAAAACTGCAAGGCAGCAATGTCAAGCATATTCCCTTGAAAAACAAGTTCAAGCCTTTCGCCTTCCTGAAAGTCGCGATCCTGCACTTCAATAGGCCAGGTTCCGGTGGTTCTTTCCAACATTGGGTCAACAGCGTTTGGCACAGCGGTATTGTTCACATCGCCCACTTTGATGGCTGTAAAATTCAGACCGGAAAGCGCTGAGGTTTGCAATTGCGCCTCAATAACTTCTGGAACGGCGCCAATGAAAGGGTTGCCGGGGTTGTTGAAAACGAAGTCCTTTTTGACAAAGCGCCAGGAAGTATTCCCGGCCAAGGTATCGTCGATGCCCAGGATGAGCTTGCGCAACGCCACAATGTCGAAAGTGGTAATGCTGTTGGAACGGTTGGCATCTGCTGCGAGCATTTTGAAGGGCGACCCAAGCGGCTCGATACCCAAAATGTGTTTGCTGATAAGTACCAGATCGAATGTGGTGAGGCCGTTCAAAGGATTGTCATTGCGGTAGGGCGTCAATGAGAGCGGCCCGCAACCAGGAATGCTTGCCTGAAATTTGCCATCAGCCTGGCTTTTGACCCCGCCCAACTGCACATCGCTGACGGGCTCACCCAGTTCTGTTTTGATGCTGCCTGAAATTTGCACCGAAACGCTTGGCTGCTGCACGAAAACCGAATCAAATGGAAACGTCCAGATACCCCGCGCAAAGGTGGCTGCTACCAATTCATTGCGCACAGGGTTGCTTTCCAGGTCGAACACAGGAATAACCGGCATGTTGCCGCCAAGTCTCGACCAGCTCAGTCCGCTGTTTTTCGTGAAATACACGCCTGCATCTGTTGCCACAAACAAAAGGGAGTCGGCGTGACCGGGATGAATATAAATATCATTCACGGGCATCTGTGGCAGGTCGCTTGAAATATCGACCCAGGTGGCTCCATTGTCGTCGGAGCGGTGGACGTGCGGAATGTATTCGTCGTTGCGGAAACCGGAATGGGTAACGAACAAGCGCTGCGAAACGGTAGGAGAAAGCTGTACGCAGGTGACAAAGCGGTCGGGAAGATTGCCTGTAATGTTTTCCCAATCGCCGGTTGGCTCGCGCCTCCAAACGTTTCCATCTGTGGTGCCGGCCATCATCTTCTCCGCAAGCTTGGGTGATTCGGCCAAAGCGGATACTGTGTGGAAACGAGGGCCATAAATAATACCATCGGTGAGATCCTGGGATATGGGCGACCAGCCGTTGCCCGTGGACAAATAGACGCGATATGTAGCTGAGAACAGTTTGATAGGCCCATATTGGCTCATAAAAAACGGCGCGTCCCAACTGCAGCGGTCGGAAGTACCGAGGTTGGCGCTGCCAAACTGCCAGCTGTTGCCCCCATCCGTCGTTTTGTGGATGGTACCGTTTTGGATCTCCACCCAGAATGTCTGTGGGTCTGCAGGGTCGAAGGCGCATTTGAAGCCATCGGCAGAAAACACAGCCGACCAATTGTTGATAGTGCCCCCGCCTTTGCCTTTTTGAACGCCGTTGTCCTGGGCCCCACCCCAATACAGGTTGGGCTCATGCGGGTTGAAACTCGTTCTGTAAAACTGCGTGGTGGGCAGGTTCTTGCATTTTGTCCAGGAGGACTGGCCCACGTCATTGCGGTAAACGCCACCATCGTTGGCCCAATACCGGCGGCCGGATGGGGTGAACACCAGGTCATGGCAATCCGCATGACCGCCCCCGGCGACGATCCAGCTGCTGCTACCGGCTTGTTTGCGGTACAAGAGTATGGCAAGAAAGTACAGTTCTTCGTCGTTGTTGGGGTTGATGCGGATCTTTCCAAAAAACCAACCGAAATTGGCGCAGGCGTCTTCCAGTGCCCCCACATTCATCGCGGTCCAATTGTCGCCCCCGTCGATGGTTTTGTACAGACCACCTGTGGTAGAGAGTGAATCGATGTACACGACATACACCTTGTTGGGGTTTTGCTGCGATATAGCCAAGCCTGTACGGCCCAACGGGCCAGTGGGCAAGCCATTGTGGCTAAGTGCCCAGGTATCCCCCCCATCGGTAGATTTGTACACTTTAGCGTTCTCGCCGAACAGGATGGACTCCTTGTTGCTGCGGATGCGGTCCCAAAAAGAAGCGTACAGGATATTGGGGTTGGTGGGCGACTGAACGAGTTCGCTGGCGCCGGCCTGATCGCTGATGAAAAGCACCTGTTGCCAGTTTTGTCCACCGTCGGTGCTTTTATACACACCCCGCATGTTGTCGCGGACGAAGGGGTTGCCCATAGAAGCCACGATAAGTGTGTTGGGGTTGTTGGGATGCACGGCAATTTTGGAGATTATGCCCACTTCCGACAGGCCGAGGTAGCTCCAGGTTTCGCCTGCGTCGACACTTTTGTACACGCCATCGCCATTAAAAACAATGGAAGGAATGTTGGGGTCGCCGGTGCCGCAATAAGCCACATTTGGGTTGTTGGGGTCAAATACGATCACGCCAATAGCCAGTTCCAGGTGATCGTCGAATACCGGATACCAATTGGCGCCGCCATCGGTGGTTTTAAATATGCCCCCGCCCGCGAATCCTGCCAGCACCGTATTTTCGTCGTTTGGTTTTACCGCCAGGGTGTTGCAGCGACCAGCCACGTTTGCCGGGCCCTGGATGGTCCATTTGCTGGCGTTTCCATCACATTCAGAAGACTTTGCCTGAGCAGCCAATTCCCTGCGAATGTCGACCATCGCATTTTTCCAGCCTTTCCAATCGAAATCGCGATCGGGAAAGGAGCGCTGGAAGGCAAATTGATCGTAAGGTTCAAACTTATCGGCTGTTTCGTGTTCGGGCGAATCCAGCTTGTTGCTGCAAGAAAGGAGCAATGAAATGGCCAGCAATAAAACCGGAAGATGTCGAAGTAGTCGCATAATAATCGGTGGAATCAAGAGTAAAGGTGCAGTTTTTAGCTAAAAAACCCTTGTATTTGCGGCAAATTAATTGTCAGATTTGCCCGTTTCAACTATAAGGTGAAAAAATATGTACCATTGTCCATCATAATATTCTGGTACATCATAGTAAAGGTGCTATTGTAAAGCACTGTTATTCAGCACCCAACCCTAACCAAGGGTGCTGAAAAATAAATTCCCCCAAAAAAATCAATAGCGGTGTACCAGTCACCAATTACTGGTCACCAATCACTAGTCACCAGGCACCAATCTCTAGTCCCAACGCATCATTCTTCATTCAAAAATCATCATTCCAAACTAATGCCACTACGTTATTCGCTCCAAGCCGGCAACCTGGCCGATATGCAGGCGCAAACCTTTGAACTGGCCGAATTCGAACCAAACGATGTCCAAATTGCCGTGCGGGCCATCGGCCTGAATTTTGCCGACGTGTTTGCGATTTGGGGTTTGTACGGCGCTACCCCCAAGGGCATTTTTACTCCTGGCCTTGAATATGCGGGGGTAGTGGAAAAAGCAGGCACAGCGGTCACCCACCTGAAACCCGGCGACCGGGTGATGGGCGTCACCCGCTTTGGGGCCTACACCACCCATTTGAATATTGATGCCCGGTATGCCATTCCTTTGCCAGATGATTGGGACTTCGCCACCGGAGCCGCCTATTTGGTGCAAACCCTGACGGCTTATTACGGCATGATGCGCCTGGGGGACATGCAGCGCGGTCAGAGCGTGTTGATCCACAGTGCGGTGGGTGGAGTAGGTTTGCAAGCGCTGAAAATTGCCAAGGCATGCGGTTGTTTCAGCATTGGCACCGTTGGTCATGCGGGGAAAGTGGGTTTTGCGTTGAAAGAAGGCTATGACCGGGTGCTCGTGCGCGACAAAAACACCTTTGAAGCCCAATTGAAGGAGGCGCTGGGAGAACGCCCGCTCGAATTGGTGATGGACAGCGTCGGCGGCCATTATTTCAGCATCCCGTTTAACATGCTTGCCCCGATGGGCAGGGTCGTTGTATTCGGATCGGCGCGTTATGCCAGC
>CAYVPM010000230.1:0-5605 GCA_964453475.1 uncultured Saprospiraceae bacterium
TTTATACTGTGATTAAAGTGATTCTGAATGATTTGAGTGACCTCCTACGCCCTGAAAAAGGGCTTCGGCGGGTAAAAAACAAATGCTTGATTTTAAAATGATTGTAGCATTTCGTCATTCATAACCACTTTGCGTTGACTATATTTACTTCTTTTTCATCTCCGCATAATACTTGTAAAAGTACGGTATGGTTTCAATCCCCTTGTAAAAATTGAAGAGTCCGTAATGTTCGTTCGGCGAGTGAATGGCATCCGAATCGAGGCCGAAGCCCATGAGCACCGATTTGGCGTCCAGCACCTGGTCGAACATCGCTACAATGGGTATGCTGCCGCCGCCGCGCTGCGGTAGTGGCTTTTTCCCGAAAGCTTGTTCCATCGCTTTTTCGGCGGCTTTGTACTCCACCGAATTGGTAGGCACCACCACCGGGTAGCCGCCGTGGTGGGCCGTGACTTTCACTTTCACGGATTTGGGCGCCAGGCCCTCGAAGTGTTTTTGAAAAAGTTTTTCGATCTTTTTCGGGTCCTGGTCAGGCACCAGGCGCATGGAGATTTTGGCAAACGCTTTGGAAGGTAACACCGTTTTGGCGCCCTCCCCGATGTAGCCACCCCAGATGCCGTTGACATCCAGCGTGGGTCGTATGCCGGTATGCTCGATGGTGGTGAAGCCTTTTTCGCCCATCAGTTCTGAAACTCCCAGGTCTTTCATGTATTTTCTTGCATTGAACGGCGCTGTGTTCATCATTTTCCGCTCCTTGCCGCTCACTTTTTCCACGTCGTCGTAAAAACCTTTTACGGTTACCTGGCGCTTGCTGTCGTGAAGCGAAGAGATCATGTCGCAAAGAACGTTGATGGGGTTGGCCACAGCGCCCCCGTACACCCCTGAGTGCAGGTCTTTGTTTGGCCCCGTCACTTCAACCTCCATGTAACAAAGCCCGCGCAGGCCCACGGTCAGGCTGGGCGTTTTGTTGTCGATGATGCTGGTATCGGAGATGAGCACCACATCGCAAGCGAGTTTCTTTTTGTTTTCCTTGCAAAACTTCTCCAGGTTCTTGGAGCCAACCTCCTCCTCTCCTTCTATCATAAACTTCACGTTGCAGCCGAGTGTGTTGGTTTTCATCATCATCTCAAAAGCTTTGACATGCATGAAGACCTGACCTTTGTCGTCGCATGCGCCGCGTGCGAAAATAGCGCCATCGGGGTGCAGTTTGGTCTTTTTCACCACCGGCTCGAAGGGCGGGCTGTCCCAAAGCTCCACAGGGTCGGCGGGCTGTACATCGTAGTGTCCGTACACCAACACGGTCGGTGCTTTGGGGTTTGTCATTTTTTCGCCGTACACAATGGGATGGCCCGCCGTTTGGCATACTTCCACATTATCTACCCCGACTGCCTTGAGGTGCTTGGCAGTGGCTTCCGCCATGTGTTTTACATCGCCCGCATATTTTGGGTCGGCACTCACGGATGGGATGCGCAATAATTCGAGCAGCTCTTTCAAAAAGCGCTCCTTGTTCTTGTCGAGATATGTCTTTAGTTCTTTCATATACCGTGATTAAAGTGATTTTGAATGATTTGGGTGAAACAAATGCCTGATATTGCAATGGTTGTAAAAATCCTGCATTCACAATCACGCTGTGTTGACTATAATTAATTTGTTTATAGCTTTTGTCGTTAGCTTTTGACCCTTGGCAACACTAAGTTTTATTAAGCATCAACCCAAAAGGCTGCATTAAATGAATCAGTTGCAGAAGCTCAAAGCCCTGATATGAAACTTTTGTGGTGTAACCAATGGCAAGCCGCCAATGGAGAAATCGCGCAAAGTTCCCGCTTTATTTAAAACTTGGGGCATAATTCGGCAACTTAGTTGAATTATTGTATCCCGAAATGTTCGTACCTGTTCACTTTAACATTTTTCAAATGACTAAAACTGCGCGTTCTGTTTTCGTTTTTGGCATCTATTTGTTTGCCGTTGCCTTCCAATTGGTTTTGGTGCCCAACCTGCTGCTGGGAATGTTCAGGCTTCCCGATACCTCGGAAGTTTGGATCCGTGTGGTGGGCTTGTTGGCCTTTGTAATCGGTTATTATTATGTGCAAGCTGCCCGTATGGGGTTGGCCACGTTTTTCCCCTTCACCGTGCATGGGCGGGTGTTGGCCTTTTTCGGTTTCATTGCTTTTTACCTGATGGGCTGGGTCGCTGCGCCGATCATCCTTTTTGCGCTGGTTGATCTACTGGGTGCTGCCTGGACATGGATGGCGATGCGCCAAGAGCAGGGGTAGTTGTTGAAAAACAAATTTCTGCTGCCCTTTGGTGTGGGCTTGTTTCATTGGCTACCTTTGCTCGAATTAAGGGCCTACCTTAAAATGTTTGGCGGGCCGTCAACAAAACTATATCTATTCGAGTGTTAGGGGTTGTGTAAAATGGCCCGGATAAAAAAACGAACATACCTTAATTTCGTTCGAGTGCTAGACTTTCCAGGTTTTTAAAACCTGGAAAGTCTTGGCCAAGAAAATCGAACTAAAGTTTGGCAACGTTTTCGATACCGCCCATTTTGAGCGCAACTTTCTTGTCCAACGCCACCCAATAATGATCAAAATAGGAATAATCCGGGAAGGAAAAGTGCCGCCTGATGCCCGTGTGCCAATGACCCCCGAACAATGTGCGGAGGCGCAGGTAGAATTGCCCATCAGAATCGTGGTGCAGCCCTCACCTATCCGCAGTTTCAAAGACAAGGAATTTTCAAAACACGGCATCCGTTTGCAGGAGGATCTCAGCGATTGCGACGTGTTGCTGGGTGTGAAGGAGGTGCCGATCGAGCAGCTCATGGCGGACAAGACCTACCTGTTTTTTTCCCATACCATAAAGAAACAGGTACACAACAGGCTACTGTTGCTGGCCATCCTCCAAAAGAACATCCGATTGATCGACTATGAGGCCCTGACCGACAGCAAGGGCGCCAGATTGATCGCCTTTGGGTTCTATGCGGGCATCGTAGGCGCGCACAATGCATTGTGGACATGGGGCAAGCGCACAGGGCAATTCACTTTACCGCGCCTGTACCAAAGCCATGATTACGCAGAAGTACTGGAATTGTATGGCCGGCTCAAGCTGCCGAAATTGCGCATTGTGCTGACGGGCGGCGGGCGCGTCGCTTCCGGGGCTGCTAAAAATTTGCGCGACATGGGCATCCGAGAGGTCAGCTCAAAGGAGTTTTTGGAACAGGACTTTCCGGATGCGGTGTTTACCCAGATACACGCCGCAGACTACGTGAAGCGACGCGATGGGAGGCCATTCAAAAAAGCAGATTTTTATGCGCACGGTGAGGATTATGAAAGCAAGTTCGCACCTTATTACCGCAAGGCCGATATTTTTATCAACGGCATATTTTACGACCCCAAAAGCCCTAAGTTTTTTTCCGCGGAAGCGGTGCAAAACCCAGACTTCAATATCCAGGTTATTGCCGACATCACCTGCGATATTATGCCTGATTCATCGGTGCCCTGTACCATCCGGCCAAGCAAAATTGTAAAGCCTGTATATGGGTACAGCCGTATAGACGGCACTGAAACAGCGCCGCACAAACCTGATGCCATCGACGTGATGGCGATCGACAACCTGCCCTCTGAATTGCCCCGGGATGCTTCTGCCTTTTTTGGCAGGCAATTACTCGACAAGATTTTACCTGAATTGTTGCTGGGCAGAAAAAGCCCTGTAATGTGCCGTGGCATGATCACAGAAGGCGGGAAATTGACAGAAGAGTTCAGCTACCTGGCGGACTATGTAGCCGGAGAATAATTTCGCTAGATTTCTTCCTCCTGCACCAAAAAGAACCCGTCACTGCCTTTTGCCTGGTACAAGGGCATCAAAACAAAGGCATTGTCCGTAGCTAGAATGGGGCCCCTGATGTCATCGGCGAGGTGCTCGCCTTGTTGTACTTTTTGAAAATTGACATAACCGGGCCGCATTTTAAAAGCGTCGCCCGGGCGAATGTGGTGGGCCTGAATCAGGCGCGTCACCTTGGGCAGTTCGGCGAATGATTTCTGAAGGATTTTTTCATACGGGCTTTTAAGGTTCAAGTCGGTAACACATCCGGCAAAATGGAGGGTATTCAATATAGCGGAGTGGGAACGGCTGACGGAAAGCGGATCATCGTGCTGTCCGGCTTCATAGGCCACACATAGCATCGGCGCCACTGGCCCTGCAGTTGAAAAGCCCCCTTCAACGGCAAAGCGCAACAAGGTTCCTTCAACCAGATCGAAGAGGTTGAGAACAACGGGAGCATGTAGGGCTTTTGCAAGTTCCAGGCTCTCTTTTTCATCTGTTGGAATGCTGAAAATGCCGCCGCCGGCTGAAGTTGTGTGCAGGTCGAGCAACAGGACTTTCTCCGGTTTTGATTGCCGGATTTCATCATTGATGCAGTGATAAAGTTCTAAAAACTCCAGCGCTTCCGCCTTTAATTCAGTCTTGTTTTTTTCGAGGAGGTTTTTTAAACTATCCTTTTCCCAAATCCGGTTGAAGTCCCATTCGACAAAACGGCTGCCTGTTGAATATGCCTGTAAATTGCCGATCAATCCAACAAACTTGCCTTTAAAATCCAGGCCTGGCATATTGTAGAGCATCAAAAACACTTCTTTCAGGGCTTGTACGCCTGCGTGTTCATTGCCATGAATAGCGGCGGTAACAATAACCAGCGGCCCGGGCTTATGCCCTCCATAAGTGCCAAGGATTCTATCTAACATTATTCAGGAGCCCATATTTCTATAAAAATGTCCAGTAGTGTGCTGCAGGGATTCCAAGGTGTAATAAAAGACAACGGCCTCCAGGCGGTTTAAACCTGAAAGCCGTTGTGTGTCATAACGCACTTTACTGCTTTGTCTTTTTATCTGCTTTTTTAGCCCCGCTTGTTTTTCGTGCAACTGGCGCTTTTTCCGGTTTTCCTGCGCTGGTCAGCTTTGGCGCCGCGGCATTGTCGGCTGCGATCTGCTCTTTGGTGCGCCGCACGCGCTTCGACGGTGTAGCGGCAGTTGTAGCGGCCTTTGCTGGCTTGGCAGCTTTTTCAGCTTTGGCTGGCTTGGCGGCCGCTTTGGCAACTTTTGCCGGCTTGGTCGCAACTTTGGCAATCTTTACCGGCTTGGCGGCCTTTTCAGCTTTGGCTGGCTTGGCAACTTTGGCAACCTTTGCTGGCTTGTCAGCTTTGGCGCTTGACGCCGCGGTTCTTGCTGCCCTTGCTTTCGCGAGTATTTCTGCGCGGGTCAGCTTTGGCATTGCTGCTTTAGCGGCTTTGTCGGCAGCGATCTGTTCTTTGGTACGGCGAACGCGTTTGCCCGTTGCGGCAGGCGCATTGGTGGCAACAACAGTCGCTTTGCTGGGGCGACCAGGTTTTTTAGGTGCTGCATCGGCGGCTTTGGCAACCTTTGCCGGCTTGGCAGCTTTGACGCTTGCCGCTGCGGTTCTTGCTGCCCTTGCTTTGGCGAGTATTTCAGCACGGGTAAGTTTTGGTGCTGCTGCTTTGGCAGCCTTGTCGGCCGCAATTTGTTCTTTGGTACGGCGCACGCGTTTGCCCGGTGTGGCAGGCGCTTTGGTGACAACAACAGTCGCTTTGCTGGGGCGGCCA
>CAYVPM010000231.1:0-5585 GCA_964453475.1 uncultured Saprospiraceae bacterium
CGCTCGAACGAATTTAAATTTGGTTCGTTTTTCATGGCCAAGCTTTTCATCGCAACCCCAAACAGGTAAAGGTTCTTTTTTCTGAATCCAGCGCAGCATCTGGGGAGTTGCCTGCGAATGAGGCTGCGACATTGGGGCATCACGGCGGTTTATTTGAAGGGTGAAACTCGGCTTATAACAACATCGAAACTTGGAAAATATTTTTGAACAATTGGTAGCGGCATTTCGCAAAGCGCGGCGCGGGAAACGGAAAAAGCATAGCACCTTGGCGTTTGAACAGGGATTGGAACACAGGCTCTTGCGCCTGGAAGCCCTGTTGCAAGGGCGGGACTGGGTTTCAGGCCCATTCAAAAGCTTTGTTATCCGCGACCCTAAGGAACGACTTATCAGTGCCGCACCATTTGAAGACAGGGTGGTTCACCACTTGCTGGTTAGCAAGATAGAGCCGTTTTTTGAAAAAACATTTATTCACGACAGCTATGCAAACCGCAAGGGAAAGGGTTGCCATCGCGCAATTGAACGCTATCAGGAATTTGCCCGAAAATTCCCTTTTGTGCTGAAATGTGACATTCGCAAGTTTTTCCCATCACTCGACCACGAAATCCTAAAGCAGGAGATTCGCTGGCGACTTTGGCAGCCCGACCTGCTTTGGCTCTGCGATGCCATAATCGATGGCTCAAATACGCAGGAAGGCCATTGTCCCTATTTTCCGAGCGACGACCTTTTTACCCCTTTTGAAAGGCGGAAAGGCTTGCCAATCGGAAATTTGACCAGCCAGTTCTGGGCAAATGTTTACCTAAACAGGTTCGACCATTATATCAAGGAAGAGCTTCGGGTGAAAGGCTATATCCGATACGTGGATGACTTTGTGCTGTTTGCCAGCACGAAATCGGAACTGCATGAATGGAAAGCATGCACTGAAGCATACTTGGCGGGTTTGAGGCTGTTGCTTCACTCCAATAAAACACAAATTTACAGCACCGCTACTGGGGTTCCTTTTCTCGGATTTAATGTTTTCCCTTACCATCGCTATGTTCGAAAAGAAAAAGTCAGGCGTTACAGAAGGTTCCTGCGCTCAAAAATCCGGGATTACCTTGCCGGGAAAATCCCGGCAGACAGGCTGGAGATGGCCTTGAACGCCTGGCTTGGCCATATCCGCTTTGGGCAAAGCCGGCGATTGGAGAACCAGGTGTTTCGGATGATTCAGAACGCCCGCATCAATATTGTCATTCATCCAAACGGATCGTGGAAAATACTAGAGCGGCGGCCTGGGTCGGCCACGGATGTTTTTTAATGCAAATACACATGAATACAGCACATTTACCACAGGCATCGATTCTCCAAAAAGCCTATAACGCAATTTTGGAGGCAATCCCGGTCATCGAACGGTTGCCCAAAAGCCAAAAATTCACCTTGGGAGACAAGCTGCAAAACCTGTTATCCGAAATTTTGGAGCTGCTTATTGAAGCACACTATGCCCCAAAGGCTGAAAAGGTTCCGCTGCTACAAAAAGTAAATATCAAACTGGAAAAGCTTCGGTTCTTCACCCGGCTTTGCTTTGATCTTGGATATCTCTCTGTCAAGCAGTATGAAGCATTTGTCCACCGGCACGACGAGGTTGGCCGCATGACCGGGGGATGGATAAAGTCGCTGCAATAAAAAGGCAGGACGGCCACTTTTTCAGGCCGCCCTGCCTGACGCCGATGTGTTTGCCTCCCAAAGAAGCGGGAAGCGGGGCCGAACGCTGGACAGCTCGGTACGCGCGCCCGGCAAGAAGCCCCATGCCGCCTGCCGGCTCTGGCGTTTTGAGCCTGCTCTTAGCTGTACTGCGCCACCCGAAAACCAAGATTGTTGTTACGATTCGTTGGTTCATTGTTGTTGCGATTCGCCAAACGACAATTGTTATCATTGTTGTTCCACGACCCGCCCCGACACACGTGGCTTCGTGCGACCCGAGGCAAAAGTAATATTTTCAAAAAAATTTTTGCGCTTCGCGCAAAAGGTAAAAAAAGGGTAAAAGCGTAAAAGGGACAAAGGGTTATTTGTCCTGCGCCACCCGAAAACCAAGACTGTTGCTACGCAGCGTTGGATCATAGTCGAGGCGATTCGCCAAACGACAATTGCTATCAAAGTTGCTCCACGACCCGCCCCGACACACGCGATAAGTTCCGCTGGCCGGCCCTTTTGGGTCGCGGCCGGGGCTGTTCTTGTAATAATCCGAAGCATACCAGTCTGCGCACCATTCCCAAACGTTACCGCTCATGTCGTACAGACCCAGTTCATTGGCTTGCAGGCCGCCAACTGTATGCACTTTCCCGCCAGCGTTCCCGGAAGACCAGCCAACTTTGGCCAAGTCGTTGCTACCAGCGAATTTGTAGTTTTTCGATACTAACCCACCCCGCGCCGCATATTCCCATTCAGCTTCCGTGGGCAAGCGGTAGTTTTTGCCGGTCTTTTGCCTGAGCCAGTCGCAGTAGGCCACCGCGTCGTGCCAGGATACACCCGTGACGGCCAGCGTGGTGTTGCTGCGGCTCATTCCTTTGTCTTTGTAATAGGTATTTGTGCCAGTCTCTATGTGGTACTGATTCCCTTTTTCCAGCCATTCCGGCCAATGGCTGTTCGTCTCTGTGCAAAAAGCCAGGTACTGGCCAATCGTGACCTCATAGCGCGACAGCAAAAAAGTGGAAACTGTTACATCGTGTACGGGTTGTTCATTAACTTCACCCTCCGTGCTGCCCATTTTGAACGTGCCGCCCGTCACTTCCACCATAGAGGAGGCCATGGGGTCGGCAAAAGTCGGTTTTTCAGGTGTTGTTTCTGTGGGTGAGCTCAGCGGGCAGCCGTTGTTGGAGACGGGGCCTGGCTGTGTCTTGCAGGCGTCGAACTTGTCGGCTACGCCGTCGCCATCTGCATCGGGGCAGCCTTTGGTGCTGGCGGGGCCTTTTTCGCTGGGGCATTTGTCGCTGGCATCTGGGATGCCGTCGTCGTCGTAGTCGGGCGCGGTGGCGATAAGGGGGGGCGTGGTGGTGGTTTTGGGTTGGTAAACGAAGAGGAAGTTGCCACCGGGCTCATGGCCTTCAAAGTTGCCGGCCAGCGGCCGTGCTGCTCCCAGGGGCCAAAACTCTGGGATGTCCGCGCTGCGCAGGATGCGGTCTTTTCCGCCCAGGCTTGCGAGTGCCTCCCGGAACCAGCGGACAAAATCGGAAGGGTGCTTCGTCCTGTTTTTGCCTCCGGAGGTCATCAGGATGCGGCTTTTGTTGGCCAGCAGGTCGTGTATATATTGGTTGAACAGGGCATCGGCCTGGCTGTTGTTGGGGCTTACCCATTCTTCATTTTCGTCTTTCAGGGCCACCCGGCTGTCGATGGTGCCGCTGTAACAGGCATCTATGGCCAGCAGGATGTGCGGGCAGGGTATGGTCGTGACGTGACGGGGCAGTTGCAGCAGCGAGTACCATTTCCGCTCTGACATTTCTCCGGCGCTGGATTTGCCGTCTTTGGGGATAAAAAAACCTTCCTGCACATCGTCCAGAAACTGGCCGTGGCCGCTGAAAAATACCAGGAGCTGGTCGTCGGGCCCATACGCGCGTGCGCGCCAGCGTGCCAGCTCCGCCTGTATATCGGCCAGGGTGGGGTTTTTCACAACTTTTGATGCCGGGGAAAAGCCGTAGCGGTCCACCAGGTCGCTGCGGATGTCTTCACATTCCTGGATCAGGCCGGGCAGGGGCTTCCAGGCGCTGCTGTTGTCGTATTGTTCCACGGCGAAGAAGAGGGCATAGTCGGTGCCGCCAGGCCGTGTTGACGGGGCGGGGCTGTGGGCGGCGCAGAGGAGGAAGAGGAGGGCGAAGAAGGGGAGCTTTCGCATGATTTCTATTGATTTGCGGATGGCAGTGTTGAAGGATATTTTTTACAAAGTTATGCTGAATTTGGGAATTGGTTTGGGCAAGGGAAATGCTTGCAAACCCCATCCCCGGCCCCTCCCCCTTCGGGGAGGGGGGATACATTGTACTTTTTTATGGATTTGGAGGCGCCTTGGCCAAAAACATGAACTTGATGTAAGCGCCAAGGTGGAACAAAATCAAGAGCGAAGCTCCCAGCAGCCCCCCTCCCCGAAGGGGGAGGGGTTTGCTCCACCATATTGCTCACAATTGCGCCAACACATCCCGATACCCCCTTCCAATAGGTATGCAAACTCCATTCAGTTCAACCGACTCTGCCGTGTAAGCCTCAATCTTGTCGATCGAAACGATGAAGGAGCGGTGGATGCGCCTGAACTGGCTGGCGGGCAGGATGGCCTCCATTTCATGCGTGCTCATCTTGGAAATATATTCCTTATTGCTGGTGACAACCTTTATATACTCCAACTGGCTTTCCACATAAAGGATATCGGCAAACATCACCTTGACCTTCTTTTTCTGGACATTCAGGAAAACAAAATCCTTTTCCGGAACAGTTTTTAGGCCTGGCTTATCGGGTAAGGCTGCGTTTACTTTGTTCACCGCAACCATAAACCGCTCAAAATCAAAGGGTTTCAGTAGGTAATCCGTCACATTCAAGGCAAAGCCTTCCACGGCGTATTGGTGGTAAGCTGTGGTGACAATCACTGCAGGCGGTGACTGGAGCGTTTTTAAAAAAGCCATACCTTTCAATTTGGGCAGGTGGATGTCTAAAAATATAAGGTCGACGCGCTTTTCCCGCAAATACTCCGTGGCGAGGATGGCATCTTTGAATTTGCCCTGCAACTCCAGGAACGGCACCTGCCCTACATAGTCGGCCAGCACCTTTGCGGCCAGCGGTTCGTCTTCTATGATGATGCAGCTTATTTTAGACATGGCTCGAAAGGTTGATGCGCAAACTGGCCGTAAAAATTGAATCCACCTGCTGGACGTTCAGTTCATAATCGGTAAACAGCAATTCCAGTTGGCGGCGCAGGTTAGCAAGGCCGATGGCTTTCCCGGGGCTTGCCACTTCAGGCGTTTTTTCACTGGAATTTTTCACCACAAACCTGAGTTGCTCCCGCTCTACCGAAACCTGGATATCTACAAAGGGCTGTCCCCTGGTTTCCGAAGTGCCGTGTTTGAAGGCGTTTTCCACCAGGGGAATGAGCAGCAGGGGCGGCAATTTTTGTTGCCCATCCTGAACGTCCTGCTTGAATTCGACGTGTAAATTATCGTCGTACCGGAGCTTTTCAAGGGCGATATAGTCCTGAATAACCTTGAGTTCCTGCTCCAGGTGGATGTCCCCGCTGCCCGTCTCGTACAGCATAAACCGAAGGATTTTCGACAGCCGCAGCACCGATTCGGGGGTAAGGTCGGATTTGTCACGCGCCAGGGCATAGATATTGTTCAAGGTGTTGAACAGGAAATGCGGGTTGGTCTGGGATTTGAGGAAATTCAATTCCGCTTCTTGTTTCTCGATGCGCAGTTGCTGTGCGTCTGCTTTCAATTTGTTGTAATCATGTACATGCCTGATTATCGCAAAAAAGAAAATAGACATTACGCTGTACGGGAAATGGTAACATACCTCATCCAGCGACCAAGCATCGCTGCGCAAGGGAATATAGACATGCAATAATATGCCGATAGAGC
>CAYVPM010000232.1:0-5576 GCA_964453475.1 uncultured Saprospiraceae bacterium
TTCCGCGCTCACCCACTCGGCATGCGGACCCTTCTGCTCACCAACCTCATTTATGCGCTGGTGATGCCCATTGTTGAGTTGTTTGTCGGGGCTTACATTATGCGCAATTCGGAGGACATCAGCCTGGTGGTCATTTTCCAGCTGGCGGTGTACACAGGCATCCCGCTTACCTTTATGATCAATGGTTATTTGCTCAATCATTTTCCTGTGGCACGAATGTATTCCCTGGGCATGTTGCTAAGCGGTGTATCTATGTTTGCCATGATGTCTCTGGATAATCTGGATACATTCGGCGTTTTTATCGCCGGACTGATTATGGGCTTGTCTTATGGCTTTTTCTGGGCAAACCGCGATTTTCTGGCCCTGAATACAACCAAAGATGCGAACCGAAACTATTATTATGGCATAGAAACCTTTTTTTATACCGTCACTGGGATCGTTGTGCCGCTGGCTGCCGGGGCATTTATTGCTTCTACGGAGCAAAATGGCTGGTTCAACGGAAACGTCAATGTGGCCTATCATGGCCTAACAGTCGGGGTTTTTGCACTTTCGGTTTTCGCTTCGGTTTTGGTTCATCGGGGCGAGTTTAAGAATCCGAAAAGAGCCCCCTTTCTCTTTTTCAATTTTGACAGACTTTGGAACAAAATGCTCGGCCTGGCAGCACTCAAAGGCGTAGCCCAAGGTTATATCGTGACCGCTCCAACCATGTTAATTCTGACTTTGGTAGGGAAGGAGGGGTCGCTCGGACTCATTACGAGTATCGGGGCGGCATTATCGGCGGTTTTACTCTACGTTTTAGGACGTATAACCGGGCCGCAGCACCGACTGATGATCTATGGCATTGGCTGTGGATTGTTCGTACTGGGTGCCTTGTTTAACGCAGGATTGTATTCAGCACAAGGCGTGATCCTGTTTATGTTATGCCTGCTGTTTGCCCGGCCATTGCTCGATATCGCGTATTTCCCGATCCAGTTAAAAGTGATTGATGTCGTGGCTGTAAAGGAAGGTCGGAATGAATTTGCCTATATTTTTAATCATGAATTGGGCTTGTATCTCGGTCGACTCCTGGGCTGTGGCTTGTTTATTATTCTGGCCCGGTATGTAAGTGAATATGTAGCCCTCCGCTATGCGCTTTTGATGATCGCATCGGTGCATTTTCTGGGCTTTTTTGCGATGAAGGGAATTGTGCGGGATTTGGAGAAACAACCATCTCTTGAAACCTCGTAGGTTTTCGGAAACCTATTACTGCTTCTCTGCAAACAGGATCTGAGCGTTTGGAAGTTGCCATCCTTGCCACGGAGTCGGCAAGAAACATTACATAAAATACCATGACGAAATTTCACTTTTTTATCCTGCTCTTAAGCTTCCTTTCTGCCTGCGCACAGAAGCCTAATTTCACCCCAACTGCTGCGTCCGTATCCCAAAACGCCATCCCCAGGGTTGACAAAATGCCCAATCACCCAAAACCTTACGTTTTTAAAGACTGGAAAAAGACCGCTCAGGATTTTGACCGGTATGTATTTGATTTTTCTCAAAAAGGCGATTTCTTGCCCCTCATCTGGTGGGATAAGACCGGCCGAAACTTCCCCGAAACCACTTTTGGAATTTACACGGCACTGGGTGATGTCCGCATGGGTGGCGCTGTAAACAATGGAGAAAACCACGAAGCACTCGGTGCATTGGGGGCTGTGCTGGGCGCTACGCTTATCGGGATTGACAAAAGCAAACAGGATGGTCATAATTATGTGGCCATGTTACGCAATTATTTCAACCGCGACAATGGCTGGAATGTCATCATGAATTTCACCAATAAAGGCGCTCACATCGGCGGGGGATATGGCAACGACTTTTGGTATGAAGTACACAACAACGTCCTGTTTTACTGCGTCGCTGATCTGTATCCGAAGGAAAAAGGTTTTGAGGATATTCAACGAACCATTGCCGAGCAGTTTTACCATTCGGATTCGATCATGGGCAACAGCTACAGTTATTCTTTTTTCGATTTCAAAGCCATGAAAGGCGGCAAAAGTCATATTCCTACCCAAGAAGATGTAGCTGGTGGATACGCCTTTGTGCTTTACTCCGCCTGGGTAAAATTTGGCGATGCAAAATACCTAGGTGCGGCCAAAAATGCCATGAACGTACTCTACAACCAAAAAGAGAACCGCTTTTACGAGGCCATGATGCCTATTGCAGCCTACGTGGGTGCTCGCATGAATGTCGAAGCCGGTACCAATTACGACATCGCGCGCTTTCTCAATTGGACCTTCGACGGTTCGGCAGTAGGACGCGAAGGCTGGGGTGTGTTGGCGGATAACTGGGGTGGTTATGATGTGAGTGGCTTGGCTGGAAGCACCGTCCATAATGGCGGCTACGGTTTTCTCATGAACACCTTTGACCTCATGGCGCCTCTTTCAGCACTCGTGCGATACGACCAAAGTTATGCACGAGCCGTAGGCAAATGGGCACTCAATGCCTCCAATGCTGCCCGCTTTTGCTATCCGTATGATATGCCAGATTCGCTACAAGCCATTCCGCAGCACAAAGCCGTGACCAAAAATGTAATTGCTTATGAGGGTGTAATTAAAGAATCCATTTACCCGCAGTTCAAGGGAATTACCCCTTTTGCACAAGGAGATGGGCCACTTTGGCATGAAGGTATGCCACAGCAAACTATGTTCTCGGTATACGGCAGTGGCCATGTCGGGTTCTTTGGCGGAACGATCCAAGCGACCAATGTGCCGAAGATCCTGCAAATAGATTGTGGCGCTACTGACTTTTACAAAAAACGCGGGGCTTACCCGACTTATCTTTTTTACAATCCCCATCAGGAGGACAAAACAGTCACTTTCAAAGTCGGCCATAAACAAGTAGACCTGTACGATACGGTCAGCAGAAGATTTCTGCAGCGTGGGGTTCGGGGAACTGTTCGTTTTTCAATACCTGCCAATGCGGCAAGAGTCGTTGTAGCAATCCCCGCAGGCACCCGGATCTCTGTGGAAAACAAGGTTTTGATAGCAGGGGAAATCCCAGTCGACTTTGAATATGGACGATGAAGTTATGGAGGGTACGCTTGTGAGGAGTGCTGCGCTTTGCGAAATCACTGAAAAGATTACCACCTACGTTGCTCGACACTCACGGGCATCCATCGCTAGGCCCCTTGGCTATTTGAAAGACCTGATTGCCGAAGCACTCGGACATGACCATGGTAACAAAGTAATCGGCATCTACTAACCCAATGTCAATAACGCACGGTCCTGCCGAGGTTGCAGCCGGTGGCACAGTTGTGTAAGACGATGCCTTTCTCACCAGTAGCAAGCCACTCGGGATTAGAACCATCATAGTCAGTCATTAGCTTGCCGCTGATGCTGTAAGTGCTACCAGTTTTTCTGCCCTGCCAAGTGACAGTCATTTGGATAATACACCGTCGGTCTTGTGCATCGATGCGCATATTTGCGATATTTAATCGGCTATTCCTCCCACCAGGTCCGCAGCATTGTTGCAGGCGATTCCCTGCATTTTGGGCATAGATTTCCATGACTTTTCCGGTTGGGGAATTCTTGGATAGGGAACCCGACACAGGCACTGAAGGAGCATCGGGATTTGTGGAACCATTGTTAGAAATAGGTGTGTCGGCATTCGCTTTTTTCGCCAAATATGGCATAAGTAGAAAGTAAAAACCTACTCCAATGAGAATAAGTAAAATGAGTATTTGAGCTGCTCGACGGCCAAATAGATCTGATATGCCCGTTATCCAGCTTTTTGCTTCTGAAGTGTCCGACATAGATGATTCTGTTTTAGTTAGTAGTGATGACGACAAAGTTGGTTTTCCAGAATTCCTGTGGGTTAAAGATTTGCAAGTGTTTCTCGCCTGGGTCGCTGCGTACGCTACCAATTCGGAAGGCATCGCTGGCTATATCAGGATAGACGTCTTTGATCTCTCCAGAAGTGGGAATAGTGATGGTACGGCTGCGTCGGTCGTACGCTAAACAGATAGCAGGGGTTAATTTGTTAAAATTCACATTGTAGACTTTTCTCCTCCTGAAAATGCCCGTTTTCTCTTTGCTCTTTTCCAGAATTCCTTGCTGCACAAGTTCTTCAGTACTACCCACTAACAGGTAGACGGTGTTATACTTTTTGCTTAGTTCTTCGATGACCAATTCTTTCTGAGCTAAATCCTGACGCATAGCCTCGAATTCCTGACGCATCTCGACTGCCCACTGATATTGGTTAGCAAACTCAGCCAATGACACATTGGCTTCATCGAGTTTTTGTTTCAGCTTTTGAATGTTGCTTCGGGTAACTTCACCAATATCCGCCGTCTGAGATTGCACCGTAAAACGGTCAATTTCTGCTTCAACACCGCGCAGGCCTTTGACGATGTCACGCGTATATTCAAAAACGTTTTTCAGTTTCACAGAAAGCCGTTGGTTGAAGTCATTGAGGGCCACGATCTCATTGCGAAGGCTATCAACCGTTCGTTCGGCGGAGGCGCGTCTTTGTTCTTCAGCAGCAAGTTGGCTCTGTAATTCCTGGTATTGACGACGCACTTCAACATCATTAGGATTAGCAGCCAGTTTTTCGCGCAGATTTTGGAGTTGTTTGCGCGTCTCTTCAATCTGGCGATTGAGGGTAGTCACAGTATTCTGATGCTGCGAACGTTCTGTTTCGAGCATGGCTTGGAGTTGGTGATTTTGATCCAAGTAGCTGGCGATTTCAATTTGAGCGCGTGCGTTGCAGGTGGCTAGGCTATCCACCCGGTCTTCGAGTGTCAAGTTGGCTTGATACATCTTTTCCGTTCTGTTTAGATACCAGCAGGTTGAGAAGCTCAAGATCAGAACTAGGAGGAGGAGGACGGCCGTGAAGGTCTTTCGATTATACACGTTCATGATAGACGAATTGAAACTGTTTGTTAAAGGAAGAGGAGGATGCACTGATAAAAAGCAGGTGGTAGCCAGTCTTGCGATTTCTCATTTTGATGAGGGTAGCATGGGGCTGGGTCGCCATACCGAAATCTAGGGAGCCTGCGGCGAGTTTGCCGGTGCCGTACACATCATGGTTATCGCTGCTGGAAAGAATGATATAGTCGAAATAAACCGCTCCTCCTTTTTCGCGCCGGCCGGAGATTTGCAGTGAGGCTGGTCGACCCTCGTAATAGCCGGAGTAGTAGCCATTTTTAAAATCGCTTGGCGACACCCCAATGGCTTCCAAATCCAGACCGTCAATGTAATTTTTGATTTCACTGGTTTCGACGGCATCGTAGGGGACGGGTCTTAGAGAACTGGCTGATTGTTCTGCTCTCTCGTTTGCTTCACAAGAGGGGCAGATGGCGGAGGTATGGTCGGAGTTGCCAAAGATCATCGAGCTAAGCAGGCTCACACCCGCCCTAACAATCACTCCAGATAAAAGACGTCGCAGAAAAAACCACATAAAAAGAGCGTTTGGAGAAAAGAGAGGATGAAAATGCTCCCGGAGGGATTGCGCCCTCCAGGAGCGGGTTCCATTGGTTTAAATATTGCTTGAAATCTGTATGGTTTGCTTTCCTATGCAAACTCCATCTTGTAGTTCCGCGACCA
>CAYVPM010000233.1:0-5563 GCA_964453475.1 uncultured Saprospiraceae bacterium
AGCGTGTTTCACGATGTTGTTGAGCAATTCCTGGGCGATGCGTAACAGGATTACTTCGGTTTGCTGTGGAAGCCGTAGTTTTTCCAGCCCGAATGCCTGGTAGTGGATGTTCAGTGAACTGGTTTGGCGCAAGTGGTCGCAATAATCTTGCAGTGCATCGCGGAGGCCGAAGCGCACGAGGGCTTCGGGCATCATGTTGCGGGCGATATGCCGGAGTTCGGTGATGGAGCTGTCGAGGTCGTGGATAACCTGCCCGAGGGCGGCAGCGCCTGTTTCTGTGAGGATTTGGTTGCCTTTCATGCCGTTTAGAGATTGTTTTACACCGGAAAGCATGCCGCCGAGGCCATCGTGGAGGTCGCGCGCGAGGCGGCTGCGCTCGTCTTCCTGGCTTCGCAGCACCGCATCGGCGACGCTGAGTTGCTGTTCCTGTTTGAGTTGAATGATTTGTTGCTGTTGGATGCTGAGGGTTTGTTCGGCCAGGCGGCGGCGTTGGCGCAGGTTGCGGACGCTCAGGAAACCAGCCAGGAAAAGCAGGCCGGAGAGTGCTGCCAGGCCGCCGATGAGGCCGTTTTTTTGCCGGATCCGGAGTTTTTGAAGTTCTTTTTCCTGTTCAAGCTGTAGTATTTGCTGTTCTTTTTTCTCGGTTTCATACTTGGTTTCGAGCTCCTGGGTGGCATGCACGAGGGCCTGGCCTGAAAGTGTGTCGTTGATGTAGAAGAATTTGTCTCTCAGCTGTTTGTACGCTTTTGGGTCGCCGCTGGCAAGCGCGATGTCGGAAAGGAGTAGGTAACATTGGGCGACTTCGTCGTTCATTCCTTCGTTTTGCGCTTTTTCCAGGGCTTCAAGGCTGTGCTTTTTGGCGGTTTGGTAGTCTTTTTTTGCGATGGCAAAATGTGCCAGGCTTTCAAAAGCGGACACTTCACCGAAGAGGTCGCCGGTTTTTTGGGATATTGCCAGGGCTTCCCGCATCATTTTTTCGGCTTCGAGGGGTTGTTTGTTGAAAATCATCACCGCGATGTTGTTGAGTGCGAACACAAGCAGCGTTGGGTCATCTACGCTGCGCGCCAGGCGCTCCACCCGGCGGCAATACCCCAGGGCTTCGTCGAAGCGGCGCATCGACAGGGCAGAAGATGCCATCATGTGAAGCGCCACCGCTACTTCCGCCGAATCGCCCAGCGCAGTGGCATCTTCCAGCGATTTTTTACCGTATTCGAATCCTCTGTCGTACAAGCCGAGATCGTTGTATTGCCGGGCAATGTTGTTGCGGACTGTGAGCGGGAACCTGGGGGGCAAAGCCACCCCTTCCATCGCGCTGAGTGCTTTGGAAAAAGCGTCCACGGCCATCCAGCGGTTGCCCTGGTAGTCCCAGGCATTGCCCATGTTGTTGTAGGCTGCGACCAATTCTTTTTTCATGCCCTGGCGCTCACATATAGGTATTGCTACCTGGCAATCTGCTACCGCTTCCCGGTACCGGCCCAGGTTGTTGTAGGCGAAAGAGCGGTTGATGCGGCACTTGGCGATGCCGCGTTCAAAATTGATTTGCGCTGCCAGGGCAAGCGACTGCCCGATGTAAAGCGCTGCTGTGTCGGCCTGGACTTGCAAATAGAGCTTGCCCGCTTCCATGAGTGCCCATACGCGGGCAGTGTCGTGCGCCGGGGAGTTGGCTAAGCGGAGCAGGCTGTCGCGCTTCAGGCTGGTTTGGGCTGAAAGGCCCGCAACCCAGCAGCAGCAAAATAAGAAAGGCAAGTATTTCATAACGATTCTTTAGGGTACAAATCTGCCCACCTTTTTGCCCAATTTCCTACTCTTTTTTTCAAAAAACTGAAATATCCCTGTTTTAGGGGAGAAGAAAACCCTGCTTTTAGAGGATTGTGGCTGGGGGTGCGGCAAGCCCACCTTTGTGTCATCAAATTTTTCAATTTTTTCAAACGTACTTTAAATGAAGACTTTCAAATTTTTCGCCCTTACCCTCACTTTCCTTTTCAGCGCACTCGGCGCCGGCTATGCACAGCGCAGCGTCGAACAAGACATTACCAATATCAAAGCCGCTTATGATGCCCTCAACCGGAAGGACTGGGCTGCGTTTGCGGCCTTGAGTTCGCCCAACTATACCGAGGTGAATGTTGGCGGTGCGCCAGTTACCGGCATTCAAGCAGCCCTCGACCTGTACAAGGGGTTCCAGGCAGGGTTCCCCGATTTTATGGTCAAGATCAATGACATCGTGCCAGCTGGCAAAAACCGCTATTTGCTGCGGGTGTCGATTACCGGTACCAACACCGGCAACTTTATGATGCTGCCGCCCACCGGCAAACCCATAAAATTCGAAGATGCCGATGTGGTGACGCTGGACGACAATGGGAAATGCCTCAGCCACATGATAACAAACACAGGCGAGTCATTCCGTCAAATCGGCTACGGCTCCATGTTCAACCCGAGTACCCAGGCAGTTATAGCTGTGTACGAGAAGTTCGGGAAGGGCGACGTGCCAGGCATCCTCGCTGCTTCCACCGACGACGTGGTATTTGAAATCCAGGACCGGATGTTCGACTCCAAGGCGCGCTGGTTCAAAGGCAAAGCTGAAGCAGGCAGGTTCTTTCAGGAGCTCGGTGGCAAATTCCAGTACTCCAAGTTTCAGCCTACCCGCTTTGTGGCCGATGGCGACGATGTTTTCGTACTTGTTGACGTGGAATACAAGCTTATTGCTACGGGACAGACCTATACCTCCACCTACACCCACCGCTTCAAAATCGTGAACGGCAAAGTCGCCTACTTCCGCGGCGTCGATGACTTCCAAATGATGAAATAACATTTTAGGACGGTGAATATGCCGCTGGGCTCGCGCAATGCAGCCCGGCGGCAAAAACCTGCGACAAGCGGTAGCAGCCCGATCTTCCGCTCCTTTCACCAATAAAATGGCCAAAACCAATGAAACATCTACTAACCCAAGAAAAAGTCTTTTGAACACTGATGGGCAGCATTTGAATAAAGTTTGGCCTTGTAAATGAATAACTGCTCAAAGGATTTTTGTCTCAACAAAACGAATCAACTTTTTATAAACATCAAGTGCTTTTCGGCGCTAAAAAACAAACGAAACCATGCCACCTAAGCGCTCCTATCCACTCTGCATCTTCGCTTCCATCGCGGTACTGCTGTTCCTGGCGGGATGCATGAAAGGTAAGCGATTCCTCTGAAAACAAATGTCTTAGAGTATTTTATTCACCATCTTAAAAACGAAAACCATGTACAAACCTATTTTATTGCTTGCGATGCTTTGTGTATTCATGAGCTGCCAAGAAAACCCCGCCACCACCAATCCCAACCCCTTAAGCGAGTACCTGAAGGACCCGGAAATCGGTATGAAAACCGGCGGTGTGAAACTTATCACCATTGATGGAAAGTACCGTGTTTGGACAAAGCGCATCGGCAACAACCCAAAAATAAAGGTGCTGCTGTTGCACGGCGGACCTGGCGCCACGCATGAATATTTCGAGCCTTTTGAAAGCTTTTTGCCGCAAGAAGGCATCGAATTCTACTATTACGACCAGCTTGGCTCCGCATATTCCGATCCTATCACCGATACCAGCCTCTACGACTTGGGACGCTTTGTAGAAGAAGTGGAGCAAGTGCGCAAAGGTTTGGGCCTTGACAAATCCAATTTTTACCTACTCGGACATTCCTGGGGCGGCATTCTCGCTATGGAATTCGCCCTAAAATATCAACAGAACCTCAAGGGGCTTATCATTTCCAACATGATGGCAAGCGCGCCAAAATATGGCCAATACGCAGAAGAGGTGCTGGCAAAACAAATGGATCCAGCGGTACTCAAACAAATCCGCGACATGGAAGCAAAAGGCGATTTTGAAAACCCCAACTATATGGGCCTGCTCATCCCTAATTTCTATGAAAAGCATATCCTGTTGATGCCAGCGGCCGAATGGCCCGATGCCATCAACCGCGCGTTTTCAAAACTCAACCACGAATTGTACGCCACCATGCAGGGACCAAGTGAGTTCGGTATTTCCGGAAAGCTTGTGAAATGGGATGTCAGCGGAGAACTTCCCAAAATAACCGTGCCCACCCTCTGCATTGGCGCAAAGCACGACACCATGGATCCCGAGCATATGAAATGGATATCCACCCAGGTTAAAAACGGGCAGTACGTGCATTGCCCCAATGGTAGCCATATGAGCATGTGGGACGATCAGGCGCATTATTTCCCCGGCCTGATCGGCTGGCTGAAAGCAGAAGACGCTGCTAAATGATGACATTTTTTGGTGTTCAACCACCAAATTGACACTTATTTTTTCACTTACAACATTATTTCTAACACAATGAAAAACATCCGAATTTTCACCTTCTCCCTGCTCGCGTGCTTTGCATGTTTGAGCACAATTAATGCCCAAACCCCTGCCCAAAACAAGGAAACTGCCAAAAAAATACTGGCAGCGGTTGACGCGGGCGACTTCGATGCATTTGCCCAATACGTGAGCCCTTCGCTTGTCGATCACATGGCACTGCCGCCCGGCTTCCCAAAGGCAGCCAGCGACTTCGAGACGACAAAAATGCTCATTTCCGCTTACCATGCCGGTTTCCCTGACGGCAAAACCACCATTATTAAAATTGTCGCCGAGGGCGATATGGTGATTATCTATTCCCGGTATACGGCCACCAATTCCGGAGAATTTATGGGCATGCCAGCCACCAACAAAAAAGTTGACGTCGAATTGACCGATGTCATGCGCTTCGATGCCAATGGCAAGGGTGTGGAACACTGGTCGGTGATGGATCAACTGACCATGATGCAGCAATTGGGGATTATCCCAACCGAAGGCCACTAAACTCCAAACCATTTCACACAATTTCCAAACCTATCAACATTCAACAAACATGAGCAGCAACATTGCAACCGTTCAGCAAATCTACGCCTGCTTCGCGCAGGGCGATGTGCCAGGCATACTGGCCAAACTTGCTGATAACGTGACCTTTTTCAACGGTTCTGACCCGAATGTAGCGCCTTTTGGCGGCGAGTTCAAGGGCAGGGACGGGGTCGTTCAGTTCTTTACTGCACTTGGCAGCACTGCGCAGACCACCCATTTTGAACCCAGCAACTTTCGCGAAGAAGGCGGAAAAGTCCTCAATGATGTGCGGCACGACGGTATCATTCCGGCCACCAACAAGCCCTTTAGCGTCAACGTATTGTTCACCTGGGAGTTCAATGAAGACGGCCAGGCGGTCAACTGGAAAGGCACCGGCGACTTTTCGAGCATCAACCAGGCGTTTTCCTAAACCGCGCAATATTATGCACACAATGGCATGAGGGCATGAAACAAAAAATTAGGTAGTTGTGTCCTTGCGCCGTTGTGTGAAATAAAAATGCACCACCATACTGCTCATCACTATCCACTATAAAATTCAAATTTCACCATGAAAAACGCATCTTTCTTTTCCCTGATCGCAGGGCTTTTGTTCCTTGGGTCCTGCGCACAACCAGCCGAAAAACCAGCAGCGCCCGACAATACGGCCGTCTGTAAGCAAGCCCATAAATTGTTCAGCGAGAACAAAT
>CAYVPM010000234.1:0-5558 GCA_964453475.1 uncultured Saprospiraceae bacterium
CCTTGTCTGCGGTCTTCCCAGGGCTTGCGGTCCGGGCGTTGGGGGCGCTCCTGCCAAGGGCGGCGCTCGCCACTTTGGCTGCGGTCTTCCCAAGGCTTGCGGTCAGAAGGTCTGGATTGGTTTTCAGAAGATTCTTTGGATTGGGTGGACTCGTCGCGCTCCTCCAGCGGTGCGTCCGTGTCCGTTTTGAGCCGCGGACGACGTTTTTTCTCTTCCATGAATTGGAATAATTTGTTGGTTTAGACTGACTGATAAATGTGCTGCAAAGGTGCGGGCTTTTTGTTTTAATATTCAGTTTGCCATTGTTTAATTTTGAATCCAAAGGGCAATTTTTGAAATATTCATGGCTGCGCAGCCTTTCCGATACTACAAAAAAACGGCCACTCGGTTCAATTATTTCCCAAGTGGCCGTCAGAAACTGTTTTTTCTACCCTATTCCGTTTTGATAAATTTCAAGGTGAGCAATTTCCCGGTGTCGGTTGCCAGCCGTAAAAAATAAACTCCGGTTGGCAATTGATTGACATCAACCTCCCCTTTCCACTCAAGCGGCTGCAATTGCTGCACTACCCTGCCCCTGATGTCGAGGATGTTGGCGGCAAGCACCTCTACTCCAATGATTTCCAGTTGGAAGGTAGCTGTGGTTGGGTTGGGCGACAAACGAATTGAAGCAGTTTGGCCAAGGTTGATCGTACCCACGGTGTTGTTGATAATGACGGGGGAAAGTGCGCTGGTGCATCCATTGCCATCGGTGAGGGTGAGGGTATAGGATCCTGCCATAAGCCCGCTGAGGTCTTCGTCATTGGAGAAGAACTGGCCGTTTTTGTTCCAGATAAAAAAGAAATTGCCGGCGCCGCCAACAGGCGTGATAGAAATAGACCCCACTCCTTGCCCATTCTGGTCGTCGGTGGAACCATTAAAAATAATATCGGCGACAGGATAAACTACTACGGCAAAAGAGCAGGTGGCGGAGTTGCCCGATACGTCTGTTGCCCGATAAACTTGCACCGTTGTGCCGTCATTAAATGCCGATCCGCTGGGTTGGCCACTGATAAGCACGGGTTGCCCCGGGATTAAACCACAATTGTCCGTGACCGGAATTGGGGGCCAACTTACAAGATTAGCGCCACAGATGTAAATGTTGGCCGGGCAGGAGAGCACCGGCGGTTCATTGTCTGTGGCTACAATTGTAAAGGAAGCTGTGGTACTGCAACCATTGGCATCTACTACGGTTACGGTGTAGGTTCCGACACCCAGGTTAGTGAGGTTTCCGTTGACCGTATAGGGTGCTGTGCCGCCAGATGTCGCTACGGAAGCTGCGCCGGCGTTGCCATTTGGGCAAACTACGTTTTGCGTTACCATGGCTGCGGCGCTCAGCACGGGCGGTTGTAAAATCGAAATGCTTTGCACAGCGGAACAACCTGCAGCATCCGTGCCAGTTACTGTATAAGTTCCTGCAGCAAGGTTGCCGGCGGTTGCCGTTGTTGCCCCGTTGCTCCACAGATAGGAATAAGGCGATTGCCCTCCAGACAAGATTGCCGTGGCTTGGCCGTCGTTATTGCCAAAGCAGGAGGCATTGGCGCCGGTTATAGAAGCCGAAACCGCACAGTTGAAGGCTGCCACGTTCACCGTTTGAACAGCAGTACAATTGTTGGCATCGGTAACAGAAACGGTGTATGTGCCCGGCGCAAGGCCTGTAATGGTTGCGGTAAGGCCGCCATTACTCCATACAAAGCCGTAGTTGCCGCTACCACCCGTTGGCGACGCAGTGGCAGTACCATTGTTGGCCCCGGAGGAGGTTTCGCCTGTAGCCGAGGCATTGGCCGCCAGGGCTGGAGGTTGGGAAATGCTGGTATTCAACACAATTGGGCAATTGTTACCATCAACTACGGAAACTACATAAGCGCCCGGCGCCAAGCCTGTAACCGTTTGGGTTGTCGCCCCGGTCGACCACAGATATGAAACCGGGTTAGCCTGGCCAGTAAGCGCTACTGAGGCTATACCATTCGCAGTGCCATTACAGGTAACATTGGTGGCGTTGATATCGCCTGCCAGCGCACAGCCGAATGCGTTCACGGTGACAGACCGTACCACGGTGCAGCCGTTGGCATCCGTGACGGAAACCACATAGGTTCCAGGGGCTAATCCGGTGATGGTAGCAGTAGTGGCTCCGTTGCTCCAATTGAATGTATATCCTGGTGTGCCGCCAGAAGGGGCTGAAGTTGCCGTGCCGTTGTTGGCGCCCAGGGAAGTTTCGCCCGTAGCCGTGGCGTTTGCCAGCAGTGGGCTTGGCTGCGTTATGGATACCATCGCGGTAGCCGTGCAGTCTTCCCCGTCTTTTACGGTTACATTGTAGACACCGGCGCTCAGGCCCATAATGGTTGCTGTAGTAGCGCCATTAGACCACAGGTAGGTGAAAACGCCGTTTCCGCCGCTACCCATCGCGGTGGCTGCGCCATTGGCTGCGCCGTTGCAGGTTACATTCGTGCTGGAGGCGATGCTGGCAAGCACGGGCGGACTTTGAGCAACTGTAGTGCTTGCCGTGCTGATGCAGCCGTTGGAGGCATTGCTGACTTGAAGTTGATAGATGCCGGCTGCGCTTACCACAGGGGTAAGTGTCGTTTCACCGGAGACGATGACCCCATTCGTTGTTGTCCACAAATAACTGAAGTTTGACCCTTGGGAGGAACCGGTTGCATTCAACTGTATGGTGCTGTTGTTGCAGTTCAAATTGCCGGGCGGGGCGATGGTCGCAACAGGGGCGGTGGTGTTTTGCTGCACGGTCGCCGTGGCAGAAGCCGTGCAGCCAGTGGTATCGTCTGTCACAACGATGGTGTACATGCCGGCAAGTGTCACGCTCGGGTTTTGCAGCGTAGAGGTGTAGTTGTTCGGGCCAGTCCAGGCATAGGTGTTAGCGCCGGAAGGGCCGCCAGACAAAAGCACCGTGTTGTTGATGCAGGTAATGGCGCCGTTTGCCATAGCCGTTGCTCCGGGAGGCATGGTGTCAATTGCCACGACAATCGTATCACGCGCCTTGCAGCCGTTGGCAGGGTTGGTCACCACGCCGATGTATTGGCCTGGCACGGCGATGGTATCCCGCTTTTGGGTGGACGTATAGCCGTTCGGGCCCGTCCAAAGGAAAGTGGCATTCTGAATATTGGTATTCATGAAAATATGCACCGAATCGGTGGCGCAGGTAATCATGCCTGATACGTTGGCGGTATCGGTAGGCGGTACCGTGTTTTGGCTGACAGCCGTGGTGACCGCGCTGCTGCAACCATTGGCCGGGTTTTGCACAACCAAAGTATACACGCCAACCACATTGGTGCTCGTGTTTTGATCGGAAGAAGAAAAGCCGTTCGGGCCCGTCCACATAAACGTGACGCCACTGGTATTGGAACTGCCATTCAAGGTAACCGATTGCACGGTGCAAGTAAGCGGTCCGGTGTTACTGGCTGCAAGATCAGGAGGAACGTTGTTGCAGGTAACGGTGGTGGAAGCGGAAGCCGTGCATCCGTTGGTCGTGTTTGTGACGGTAAGGGTATAGGCGCCACAGGCATTGACGGTTGGGAACAAGGTGTTGCCGCCGGAGACTATATTGCCACCCACCGTTGTCCATTGATAGGTGAAATTACCGCCCTGGGAAGAACCTGATCCATTCAGGGCTAGCTGCGTCATGTTGCAGGTGAGCGTGCCGCCTTGGGCCACAGTGGCAGTCGGCGGGACGATATTCTGGTTGACGGTCACCGATGTAACTTTTGTGCAACCGTTGGCATCTGTGGCGGTAACGGAATAGGTTCCTGCTGCGTCGAAGGTTGCCGTTGTGCCTGTTTGGCCATTAGCCCAGACAACATCATAGCCCGGTGTTCCGCCCGATACACTGGCGGTTGCCGTCACAGAGGTTTGGACGCAACTGAGCAAACCAGGAGCGGAGGCCGAGATGTTCAGCACGGGTGGTTGCGTGATGACCACAGAAGTCGAAGCCGTGCCGCTGCCGCTGGAGCCTGTTACCGTAACGGTATAAGTCCCTGCAAACAGGTTATTGATGGTAGTAGTATTCTGCCCATTACTCCACATATAGGTATAGGGCGGCACCCCGCCCCCGGCTTCCACAGTGGCGCTGCCGTTGTTTCCACCAAAGCAGCTCACGTTGGTGCTTGCAGCAATAAAGATGGAAAGCGGGGGAGGTCCGGTAAACGGATGGGTTTCCGAGAATGCTTTGGGGAAATCACCGGAGGAGTTATTGTTGTTGTTGGTGAAATTTCCGATGTAATAAAATTTCAAGGTATTGCCGTTAACAGCGGTAACAGGCGATTTCCAGTTAAAATCCCAACTGGCAACGCCACCGGTAAATGTTTTGCCGTTCCGGTGTTCAATGTATTCCCGGGACATAAAAAACTCTGTCCCTGTTTGGGCGTTACTGATGCTCAAATCTCCCGCATTCACATTGTTGCCATCTACCACCACCAATTGGAAGCCGCCTTTGATTGGCGAGCCGGCCGTAACGGTCATGGTCAGGGTGAGCGGATAGGTGGTGTTGGGTTCGATGGTACCCGGGATGCCGGAAATAACCAGGTCGCCGTCAAAACCTCCCGGGTTGTTTCCTGTGTGGCAGTTGTTGTCGCCACAGCTGCCATCAAATGGTGCGCCTGTCCGGCCAGTGGGCGGGTTGCCGTTGTTGGCGAGCCACACCAGGGCGCTGAGTAAAAGACCGGTAAATTGGAGCAAGCGGGAGTGTCGAGTTGCAGTCATCAAGCAATTATTGATTTTGTTAATTGTAAGCAGCAATCGGTGTTGAAACATTATCTGTATCAAGCCTGGATTAAAAATCGAAGCACAAGAAAGGATTTTGTTGCGGGAAAAAATGTCGGGATCGAACGAAACGCTACTTTTTTACCAAATCGACTAGTTTTCGGGTTGAAAAAGATAAGTACGAACAAATGTATTGCGTGGTTTGTTATACTGTGATTAAAATGATTTTGAATGATTTGAGTGAAACAAATCTTGATTATAAAATGATTGTAGCATTTCGTCATTCATAACCACTTTGCGTTGACTATATCAGGCAATTGAGAATCATTACTTATTCGACATGGAACTTTCCATCCAAACCCCTGCCCTGCTGTTCCCAGCCGTTTCCCTGCTCCTCATCGCCTACACGAACAAATTTCTGGCCATTGCCAACCTGATCCGCAAGCTCATTTCAGACTACGAGAAAAAGAAAAACCGGGACATCCTCAAGCAGATACACTCCCTTCGCCGCCGTTTGTGGCTCATTCGCTGGATGCAAATATTTGCGGTAACGAGCATACTGGTCTGTGTGATCACCATGTATTTCGTATATGAAGGTTGGCAAATCTGGAGCAAGATACTGTTTGCAACCAGTTTGCTGTTGATGATGGCTTCTCTGGTTATCACTTTGGTAGAAACGGTACTTTCAGCTGGCGCCTTGAATGTTTTGATGCGGGATCTGGAGGAAAAAGAACAGGAAAGCTGATCAAACGGCGAAAGGCCCGTCGAACTTAGGCTTCCAGGTTTCGGCAATGGCGAAGGCCCTGAAT
>CAYVPM010000235.1:0-5525 GCA_964453475.1 uncultured Saprospiraceae bacterium
GGGTGCTAACGATGTCATGCTGACTGTAACTGACCCAAGTGGCAACTCCGCCACCTGTATGGCAATAATTACCGTTCAGACGGTGGCAATTGTTGCGCCAGTTGCAGCGATCAACAGCGTTCAGATGCAATCCTGCATGGCGCCGTTCGAGGTGCAGTTCTACGATGCTTCTATCGGCAATCCGACAGCCTGGGTGTGGAACTTCCCTGGTGGGGTACCATCCACTTCGACAGAACAGAACCCGAAAGTCATTTATGCACAACCCGGGTATTATCTGGCACAGTTGGTGTCTATGAACTCCGCTGGTGAAGGCGAAGCGGTGACAGAACACCATGTTCAGGTGTTCCAACCCAAAGCGCTCTTTACCCATGCTGTGGTTCCAAACAGCTTGCAGGTATTGTTTGACAACAAGTCAGAAAATACTACGACTGTGCGCTGGAGCTTCGGTGATGGAACGGAAAGCAATGAGTTCAGCCCAGCCCATACTTACGCCATTGCGGGCTCCTACATCGTCGAGCTGATGGTTTCCAACGGCTGCGGTGTCGAGGTACTGCAGAAAGTGGTCAATGTAACGGCTGGTTCAGTAAGCACATCAGAAGAACACTGGCTGGAAGACTTCCGTCTCTTCCCGAACCCGAACCCGGGTACCTTCACGGTTGAGATGACGGGCGATGGCCAAGACGAAGTACAGTTTGTGCTCTACGACGTGCTCGGCCAGGTCGTGAAACGCGAAACTGCCGACTTCCACGGCGGCAACCTGAAACAGGTGTTCAACTATGGCGAACTGCCATCTGCACTGTACACCCTCAGCATCCAAAGTGGCAAGAACGTAGCCTTTGTAAAAGTGATAATTCAACGTTAGTGAACACGGGTTTTAAAGCCCGATAAAGATGAAAAAGCGCCGCTCTGGGTTTCCGGGGTGGCGCTTTTCGTTGGTGGGGTAGTGCTGGCTTACCGAAATACTCTTTTATGCGAAATTGAACACGCCAATTTATTCCGAATGTTAAACTTCCAACTAACTTAAACAGCCTATAAAAATTGGTTTACTTTTGCATAAGCCCCAAATTAATCGGGGCAATATATCTATTATTAACACGTTTAAATTACTTAAAATGAAGAAATTGCCCTTGCTTTACCGCTTTACCGCTTTACCGCTTTACCGCTTTACCGCTTTACCGCTTTACCGCTTTATGCTTCTATTTCTAGCGGCACACGCTATCGGGTTCTCCCCAAACTTTTCCCTTGCACAACAGAACATGCCCTGTCCTTATCCTGGGGGTGCCACCTTATGCGAGCAATTTGGATCGGAACCTGTTGAAATAAGTATTACAACACCTACCTTGACAAGCAGTCTTTCTGCTTCCTCGTGGTCAGTCAACACCGTTTTTATTGGCGCCACCCTAACGGTTGATTCCCCATTTTTGATCGAAAACTCCACGATTATTCTCGGCCCTAATGGCCGAATTGTCATTGTTACAGGAGGCGAATTCCGCAGCCTGGAATCTCGCTATTTTACCTGTAATTCGGCAGGATGGGAAGGGGTTAGAGCTGAAGGTGGCTACACCCAATTCACCTCAAACAATATTGAAGATGCCCAAAATGCCATTACCATTGCCAACAGCGACGCGTTCCTGATTATCACCCGGAACAACTTCAACAGGAACCGTGTAGATATTTCGGTCCCCGCTTCGGTAACGGCTAACGCATTGATCGCCGGGAATTTTTTTGACGCAACCTCGACAAACTTCCTTGGCCTTGCGCCTGAAGCGGGCATTTCAGCGACAGAGGCTTTTGTGACGGTCGGATTGCCTTTCACAAACGATGTAAAAGATAGAAACACCTTTCGGAACCACCGATTTGGAGCGTCAAACTCCGGCGCTGTGATGAACTTTCGGTACGCGACATTCGAATGCAACCAATTTGGGATACTGTCAGTTTTGGGGCGGACAGACATAAGGGGATCAGGCGGGTTCCGGAACCTCTTTACACGGGAACAATCCTTCGACATCCGGTTCCCTCAATCAAGCCTTTATGTCTATAACTCCGACTTCAACCAATGCCAAGGCGACAATTTGAATTCGCAAAGCAACATGTTGGGTGAAATAGTTGAGGTCGTGGGGCCAAACCTGTTTGAAATAGACAACAACAGTGGAGTTCAGGACAACAAGGTCGGCATTAACATAGAAAGGTCGAGCGGCGGTTCAGGGTTTGTCGTGAGGAACAGGATTGATGGAAATGTATTTGTCATTCATCCGTTTGTGCCACAGAGCTCTCGAAGGGCCATCAAAGTAGAAGGATCGCCTGGGACAACAGATATTATGCGTTTATGGAGCAATTTCGTCAATGTTAATTCCGGTGGCAGTACTGAAGCTGCTCCGATCGCGTCACCAATTATTGAAGTAGGCGTTAGAACGGCGCCTAACTACAACCTGAGGTTTAACTACATCTATACTACCAACCCTGATCTCGTAAATCACAGAAACCGATGGGGCTTTTATATCCGATCATGGCAATCGCCTTCTGCCGGCAATTGGTTTTCAGACAATCATGTAACCGGAAATAATGCCACTTTCGACCACGGTATGTGCGCATTCCATTTTATTGATTCGGGGCCATGGAACATTTGTGACAATTCGGCTGACTATACCTTACGCGGTTTTCACCTTACAGGCAATTGTGCCACATCGGTTTTTGGGGGAAACAATTTTGGCCACCATGCTCGATCGTCCCTTCCTAGCGCAACCCCTGAAACTGCTGCTTTGCAGATGGAGGCTGGAAGCATAATTGGGCCACAATTTTGTCGCCACAATATTTGGGAATTGGCGAATTATACACCAGATCGGGCTGCTTGGCATAAAGGAAATAATTTTCCTGCTTCCCGTTTCGACTATAACCCCTCCCTCATAGGAGAAGAACCTGTGCCTGCCTTTCCTGCTTCTGGATGGTTTCATCCTGATTGTACTGGAAACCCTTTACCAAACCAACATTGTGGTGAACAAGAACCTTATTCCCCTACCTTGGATGAGTTTGAGTCCCAAATAATATCAGAAAACCAAAATTATTCCGCTCCAGCTACTGTATTGGCCTGGGAAGAGCGGCGGCAGGTTATTAGCAAACTGCTGCGCTATCCAGACCTTAATGCAAGCTATCCGGCAGCAAATACCTTCTACAACACGCATATCAATACTTCTGCGGGCAAATTCGCCCAATTTGATGAAATGCTGCACAATGCAATGCTTATTGATTCCAGCTTAATGGCTTCTTTAGATAATATCCGCGCCCAAATCACCAACGTGATCGGTCGCATAGACTCATTGGACAGTACTATACCGAATGCACTCGCGGCAGAATCCCTTGGAAATCTGTTCTTTACATACAGATCGACATTGATAAACCCGATAGGTCAGCTGATGTCTCAACAACAAGGCTTTGAATCTCAAATACTGGCGTCCCGAACAAATGCCTTAGCTTTATGTGAGCAATATTTGGCCACTCTACCGCAAAGTGCAACTTATGAATGGAACCAAACCTTCTTGAATGGCCTTGCCATAAAAAAAGCACAGGTTATTGCCCTTTCTGAGAATGACCTTTCTACGCTACGCATAATTGCAGGGCAATGCCCGGAAATAGCTGGCCACACGCGTGACCAAGCCATGGGGCTGTTGCCGATCGGTGACCCCGCGATTTTTCTACCTGATGTGCCCATCATACCTGGTTGTCATGGGCTTTATGGGGAAGGAGACGAAAGAAACACCCCTTCCACTCAACATTCCCTTGATCTGCAGCTTTCTCCAAACCCTGTGCCTGACGCACTTTTTGTCAGGTTCAGCACACCTTTTTCTGGAGATATTCAAGTATTTGACCTGGCGGGCAAAAGTGCCGGGCGATACCAAGGCATCAAGGAACAAACCGAGGTTAATATCTCCACGAGCAAGCTCGCACCGGGAATATTTTTTCTATCCTTGGTATCGGATTCGGGCAAACGCACCGTAACTAAGTTTATAGTATCCAAATAACAATCTCCGGCCATGTCGTTGCCTCCTTTGGTTACGACATGGCCATTGCTTTAAACACTTAAAATTTGGAGCTATGTTCTCGTTTAAACTACGTGCGGCGCTATGTACCCCAATGCTAATAATTTTCAGTCTTTGTGCATCTGCACAAAACAAAAACGACTTCGTTTGGCTTCTTGGCAGTCCCAATGAAACAACTGATCCTTATTATGGAGGAAACTATATCGATTTTTCTGCTGGAAACCCGGATATTGCCTATTTGAACCTGCCCATAGACATGTGGTACCCCAATATTATGTCCGATGAGCACGGGAAGCTCAGTTTCTACAATAATGGCTGTAAAATTTTGGGTGCAGATCATCAAGTGGTTGAAAATGGGCTGAATATAAATGCGGGATTCATTCACCAGACATATTGTAATTATCCTGGCCACCCTGTTGGATATCCTTCCTATCAGGGGCAGATTAGCTTGCCTTACCCTGGCCGCCTCGGAGAATTTTTCTATTTCCATTTATGGACTGATGAGGGCTACATTGCAAGAAAATTGCTATTTACGCATATTGATATGAATGCCAATTCGGGTAAAGGAACAATTTTAGAGAAAAATCAATTTTTATGGACAGATGTTTTTTCTCCAGCAATTACCGCTACGCGTCATGCCAATGGACGGGACTGGTGGGTTGTGGCATCGAAGGACACCTCCAGTGTTTATTACACATACCTCTTCGATCCAACCGGAGTTCATGGCCCTTATGTCCAGCAGCCGGATGCGGGCTGGATCGTCGGGCATGAAGCTGCTTTGTCCAACATTTTTTCTCCCGATGGCAGCAAATATGTCAGGCAGGGCGGGTCTGAGCCAGGAGCATTCAGGATATATGATTTTGACCGCTGCACAGGCGCTTTATCCAACCCTGTCACCGTTCAGTTCCCGGACACTTCTACTTACGCGCCCTGGGCTTGTTTTTCGCCCAATTCCCGCTTCCTGTATGTGCAAAATTGGGGCGAACGGCTCTACCAGTATGATACCTGGGCGGCCGACATCAGCGCATCGGTGCAATTGGTTGGAGTTTATGACGGGTTTCTTGGGAGGCACAATCTTAAGACAAGTTTTAACAGTATGACCATTGGGCCTGATCAGCGCATTTACATGTCTTGCGGCAACGGCACAAATTATTTGCACACCATCCACCATCCAAACGAATCAGGCCTCGCTTGTGATTTCCGGCAACATGATGTGGTACTGCCAGCACATTTTCCTTTTTACCTGCCAAATATGCCCAACTATCGCCTGTACAGCCTTCCAGGTACATGTGACACGCTGGGTGTACAGCCGCCCATCGTGGCATTCTGGCGAAATAACCAGGATACCTTGTCTGGTCCCACCACAATGGATTTTATGGATATTTCATACCACGATCCAGTTTCCTGGCTTTGGCAATTTGGGGATGGGGCAACCATTACCACACAATCCCCAACGCATGTTTATCAGTCACCTGGAAATTACACAGTTTG
>CAYVPM010000236.1:0-5506 GCA_964453475.1 uncultured Saprospiraceae bacterium
CCGATGGCCCCGGAGAACGTGGTGCTGGCGTTGGGCGTGGACGTGACCGCCGACCCCGGCAAGGAACTGGTGGTGGTCGGTGAATGGATGTCTCCCCAAGTGTTCCGGATTGACAAAGGGAAGTTGAAAAAAGTGGATTCCAACCTCGACAAACACCCAGGATGGTGGTATTCAGTGGCCGCTGCTGACCTGGATGGAGATGGTATCGACGACCTGGTGCTGGGCAACAGGGGCGAGAATTTTTATTTTTCCGGCAGCCCGGAAGCGCCCGCTAAAATCTGGATCTGGGATTTTGACAGCAATGGCACGGTGGAAAAAATAATGACCCGGCAGATAGATGGCCGCGATATGCCCATTCCCATGAAAAAGGAACTGACGGGGCAACTGCCGATGTTGAAAAAAGGCAACCTGCGCCACGCTGATTATGCCCAAAAAGCGATTCAGGATTTGTTCCCCAAAGAACTGTTAGGACAAGCCATGATGCGTCAGGCAACCTATTTCAAGTCGGCCGTCGCCATGAGCAAAGGCAATGGGCAGTTCGAACTCAGCGCACTCCCGGACCCTGTGCAATTCAGCTGTGTTTGTGCCATTCACTGTTTCGACATTAATGCTGACGGGAAAAAGGACATCCTGCTCGCAGGCAACGATGATGGCTTTATGCCACAATTCTCAAAGCTCGATGCTTCCTTTGGCCATACACTCATCAATCAGGGGAATGGTCAATTTGAACGCATCGAAAACAGGGTTTCGGGTTTTGATATCCGCGGCCAAACCAAATCCATTTCTCCCATCACCATTAAGAACGAACGATACGTGCTGGCCACCCGGAACGGACAGGCGCCAAAGCTGTTCAAGGAGAACTTGAAAAAGTGAAGCCGTCATAGCGAATGTCATAATTTCATCGATTACAAGAAAATGCTAAAATATTCAATTTCAATTGCTTGCATTGTTATTTCTCTATCTGCTTGCAAACAAGACAAACCCGTTGAGCCAACATTTGAAGTGCTGCGCAAAGCGGCTACCGGGCTCGATTTTCAAAACACCCTCAAGCCCTCCATTGAGTTTAATGCCCTCACCTACATGTATTTTTTCAACGGCGGGGGTGTAGCTGCCGGCGATTTCAACAATGACGGGCTGGCCGACCTGTTTTTTACCAGCAACATGGGTGAGAACAAGATGTTCCTCAATGAAGGCAAGCTGCATTTCAGGGACGTCACAGCCCGGGCTGGCGTAGGCGGCCTTGTAACGCCACTGGAAGGCGGCACCCCAGTGCCAAAATGGACCACAGGCGCTTCTGTGGTCGATATCAACAACGATGGCATGTTGGACATTTATGTCAGCCAGGTTGGCGAGTACCTGACCATCAAAGGCCAAAACCATTTTTACATTTGCAAAGAGATCAAGGACGGGACGCCTGTGTACGAAGACGAGGCCATTCAATACGGCCTTGACCTGGTGGGATTTGGCACCCAGGCCGCCTTTCTCGACTACGACCTGGACGGCGACCTGGACATGTTTCAGCTCAACCACTCTGTCCATGCGAACGGTACATTTGGCCAAAAAAAGACCTTTGAAGGCATTCAGCACCCGCTTTCCGGCGACAAACTGATGCGCAACGACGGCGGGAAATTCACAGAAGTGACCATGAAAGCAGGCATTAAAAGCAGCGTCATCGGTTATGGTTTGGGCATTGCCGTTGGCGATGTCAACAATGATGGCTGGCCCGACATCTATATCGGCAACGATTTCCACGAAAACGACTACCTGTACATCAACCAGAAAAACGGCACTTTCAAGGAGTGCCTGGAAGCAAGCATCCAGCATACCAGCCAGTTTTCAATGGGGGTAGATATCGCCGACATCAACAATGACGGTTGGAGCGAGATAATTTCCCTCGATATGCTTCCCGAGGACCCATATATTTTAAAAAGCTCTCTGGGAGAAGACGACTACGGCGTTTACCATTTCAAGTTACAGTACGGTTATAACCACCAATACGCCCGCAATACCCTCCAGAAAAACAATGGAGACCCGGCGGGCCCGGCAGATGCGCCAACTTTCAGCGAGATCGGGATGTTTGCAGGCGTGTACGCAACCGACTGGTCATGGTCGTCGCTGTTCATCGATTTCGACAACGATGGCTATAAAGACCTTTTCGTCAGCAACGGCATCGAGCGGCGCATGAACGATATAGATTATGCCAATTACCGTACGGGCGATGAAGATTTCAGGTTCAAGCAGGGCGCCAACTTGCTGGAAAAACGCGACCTGGGGGTAGTGGAAAAAATGCCGCAAATCAAGCTGCCCAACAAATTTTTCCAAAACGCAGGCGCTTTCAAGTTTCAGGACCTGGAAAAAACGATCAAAGGCGCCGTGCCTACCTTTTCCAATGGCGCTGTTTACGTTGACCTGGACAATGATGGCGACCTGGAAATCGTAGTCAACAACCTTCAGGACGAGCCTTTTATCTACAAAAACCTGGGAGCAGAAAAAGCGGCAAACAACAAGAGCTTTTTGTCCCTACAGCTAAAAGGCGCGCCAAACAACATCGGGGCATTGGGTACGCGCGCCATCGTTTTCAAAAAAGGGGAAAAATTGATGTATGACAACTATCCCGTCCGCGGTTTCCATTCCAGCGCCTTTTCCCGCCTGCACATCGGCATTGGCGACCCGGCTACCCTTGATTCGATCGTACTGATTTGGCCAGACAACAGCGCTCAACTGCTGCCAACAACAGCACTCAACAAAACGCTCAATATCCACTGGCAGCCAGGCTTGCCGAAATTTGATTTTACCCAATTCAGGAAAAAGCCTGCTCCTCCCTATGCGTTCAAAGATGTGACCATTGCATCAGGCCTGGATTTCAAGCATGAGGAAAACCCGTTCGTAGAATTTAACCGTGAAGGCCTGATTCCACACATGGTATCTGCAGAAGGTCCGGCGCTTGCCGTGGGCGATGTGAACGGTGATGGCCTGGAAGATGTGTTCTTCGGCTCCTGCAAGCGCAGAAAAAGCGCTTTGTACCTGCAAAAAAAAGGAGGCGCCTTTTTCGAGAATACCCCGGAAATTATTCGCCAGGACAGCTTGTTCGAAGACGTGGATGCAGTTTTTGTGGACCTGGAAAACGACGGTGACCTGGATTTGGTGCTGGCTGCCGGCGGCAACGAATTCAGGAATCAGGATGAAGCGATGAAACAGCGCGCCTACATCAACGACGGCAAAGGTGGGTTCAGCCGCCGTGACTTTGAGGGCGTTTACATGACAGCTGCTTGTGTTTTGCCCGCTGACTTCAACAAAGACGGGCTTGTGGATCTGTTTTTTGGCGCGCGGGCCTTTCCCTGGAACTACGGCATCACGCCGCCCTCTACCTTGTTGTTGAACAAAGGCAACGGCAATTTTGAAGATGTTACCGACAAAATTGGCGGCGGCCTGCGCGAAGCAGGGCTCGTTAAAAATGGCGCCTGGGCGGATTTGGACAGCGACGGCGACCTCGATTTGCTGCTCGCCATTGAATGGGAACCGCCCACGATCTACCTGAACAACAACGGCAGTTTCAAAAAACAGGTGTTGAATGACCTTAGCGGCTGGTGGAACTTCATGCTGCCCTACGACTTTGACGGCGATGGCGACCTGGACATCCTGGCTGGAAATCTGGGAGAGAACAACAAGTTCCATCCCACGCCGGCGCAGCCCGTGCGCATGTACGTGGCTGATTTTGACGACAACGAACAGGTGGAACAGGTGGTGAGCTATTACGTCAAAGGCAAAGAAGTGCCCTTTGCCAACCACGCCGAAGTGATGAAACAATTGCCATCCCTCAAGAAAAAATACCTGCTGGCCAAGGATTTTGCCAAGGCAACTTTACCTGAAATATTTGGCGCTGATAAATTGGCCAAAGCCGTTCGTCGGGAGGCCAATACTTTTACGAGCATGTACTTTGAAAACACAGGCAACGGTTTGAAATTCACGCCCTACCCACTGCCCGACGAGCTTCAATACAGCTCCCTCCACAGCGCAAGCCTCGAGGATTTGGATGGCGATGGTGTCGCCGAGGTGATTTTGGGCGGCAACTTTTATGAAAGCAACATTGAAATGGGGCGCTATGATGCCTCTTACGGCAATGTGCTGCATTTTACGGAACGCGGGAAAATGTACGTGTACCCATTGGGCGATTTGCGGATAACGGGGCAGGTGCGGAAGATAAAAGCGATAAAAACCAGTAAGGAGACTATTTTTGTACTGGCTCGAAACAATGAAAAGGCGGTGGTGATCGGGCAAAAAAAGTAAAGGTTAAATCAAACATAAGCTGCAAAAACATGAATATTTTCCGCCATCTCCTGCTTTTTGTCTTCCTCAGCCTATGCATTAACGGCCTTTCAGCCCAGCACACCATCGCGCGCATCTGGAACAAAAAATTGCTGGATGCGATCAGCGGCGACTTCGCGCGGCCTACCGTGCATGCCCGCAACCTTTTTCATGCCTCTGTGGCGATGTACGATGCCTGGGCGGTGTACAACTCCAACGCCGATACCTATTTTTTGGGAAAAACAGTGCATGGTTACACCTGCCCCTACCATCGTGTACCCCAGCCGGCCAATGTGCGGGCTGCGCAGGATGAAGCCATCAGTTTTGCTGTGTACCGGCTTTTGCAGCACCGGTTTGCCAATTCTCCCGGCGCAGACGACTTGTTTCCTGCCCTTGATGCTTTGATGGATTCATTAGGCTATAAAAAAGCAAATATTTCGCTGAACTACAAGAGAGGGCCTGCTGAAATGGGCAATTACATCGCCTACCATCTCATCGAATATGGAAAACAGGACGGCTCTAATGAGGCGGATGATTTTGCAAACCTATACTACAAGCCTGCCAATCCACCCTTGCTGATACAGTTTCCCGGCAATCCCGGGCCGCTGGACATGAACCGCTGGCAACCCCTGCAGTTCACCCAGTTTATCGATCAAGGCGGCAACCCATTGCCCAATACCACCCCCAATTTCCTCGGTGCGGAATGGGGCAATGTAGCCCCCTTTGCGCTCTCGCCCTCGGATGCCGTTACCCGCCAACGCGGCGGCTATGACTACCAAATTTACCACGACCCGGGGCCGCCAGCCAGGTTTGACACAACGACCAATACAGGATTGTTGGACGCATACAAATGGAACCAAGTCATGGTGCTGGCCTGGTCTGCGCTGCTCGACCCGAAGGACTTGAAGATGCTGGATATTTCCCCCGCTTCGCTGGGAAACAACACCCATTATCCGAGTAATTTGGCAGACTTGCCTGATTTTTACAACTATTATGAAGGCGGCGACCCCGGAACCGGGCATGCCGTCAACCCCAAAACCGGACAGCCCTATACGCCTCAAATGGTGTTGAGGGGTGATTATTGCCGGGTTTTGGCCGAATTTTGGGCGGATGGCCCGCGCTCCGTCACCCCGCCAGGGCATTGGTTCGAGATATTAAACTATGTCAATGAGCAACCCTCTCTGGTACGCCGTATCCGAGG
>CAYVPM010000237.1:0-5506 GCA_964453475.1 uncultured Saprospiraceae bacterium
ATCACTGTCAGAAATGTACCTCGACACCCGGTTTGTTTCCCCAAGGCCATTGACGGCAGTTGAGCAAGCTGCTTTGTTGCAGATCGCTTCCAATTGTCCTCAGGATGCGGGCAATGCCGTTTATCTGGCAAGGGCATGGTACTATTTGGAAACCGGAAATTTGGCGACTGCGAATTGCCCGAGTTATGCGCCGCCGCTTATCGCTGTGAACAGAAATGACAAGCAAACAGAACAGGTGCTCTCTGGATTTAAGATGATGCCAAACCCTGCCAATGACTTGGTAGAACTTAAATGGGCCATTTCTTTATCACAAGCCAATGTAACGGTGACGGATATTTGGGGAAGGCTCGTAATGCAACTACAATTGGGATCAGCGAGCAGTTGTGTCATCCCAACAGCGGATTTATCAAATGGTATTTATCTGCTGAGCGTGCAAACTACTGACGGATTCGCTACCACACGAAAATTGATCGTGCAACACTAACCCATCTATCGGGGAGGGGTGCAATATCCCTCCCCGATTTCATTTTTTAATATTCTGACAATAAGATTATGAAAATTCCTTTTCTGCCTATTGCTTTTTTTGCTGCCTATTGGCTCAAAACGCACAAAGCCAAAAACAAGATTATGTTTGGCCGCTTGGCCTGGGCCCTGGCTGGAGTGATTATAATCTATTTTATGATTTTGACAATTTGGATATTGGAAAAGTTAAAATTAGGCACGATACACTCAGTACTGGCGTTTTCACATCCTCTTTTTGCAGTGAAACGGGAGAGCTTGTTTTGTTTTCAAACGGATTGAAAATATTTGACAAAAATGCAGCTACGCTTGAAAATGTCACTGGTTTAAACCCAACGCTTGCCGAATGGCAAGACAAGCCAAACTATGCAGCAGGCCAATCGGGGTTCTTTTTATCAAATCCAGCTGATGAAAATATCGTATATTTTATCAGTATGGATTACGATTTGCACCCTGCTCAAAAATGGCCTTATAAATATGTCGGGAAGAATCTCATGGTTGCCACCATTGACCTGACGGCTAACAACGGAGCCGCCAAAGTGGTCGAAAAAAACAAAATACTGCTCAGCGGAACCCTCATGACACCTGCGGCTTGCCGCCATGCCAACGGCCGCGATTGGTGGATAATGGCGTCAGATGCGGATGAGAACCGGCATTACCGCATACTGCTTTCTCCAAACGGCTTTTCGGCTGCCCAATCACAAGAAATTGGCACAAAACCTAACCCTATACCATACAATGGCGGTACAAAACAAAATAGAATTATTGGCAACACCTTTTCACCCAGTGGAAAATACTATGCAGATATCAATGATGTGCTGGGGTTCAGCATTTTCCGCTTCGACCGCTGCAACGGCCTGCTTTCCGATGAACGCCGGATAAACTATCTGCCGTCGCCGATACAGCCCAATTTCTTCAGAAACGATACTGGAACGGGCGGCGTCTTTTCCCCAAACGACAGCTTCTTTTACAAAACCACCACGTTCAATCCTTCATCCCAAGCTTTTTTCCCGAAAGGCAGCATTCCGTACCTGATCCAATATGACTTGTCCAAGCCCGACCTGAGCCTGACGCCCGATACCATCAACGTGGTAGACAGCCTGCAATACCATTTTCCCACCAACATCACCTGGGACGGGTACTACGGCGCCGAACTTGGCCCAGATTGGCGGATGTACGTCGTTCATTCCGGCCTAGGCTACTGCACCGTGCAGTACCCCAACCGTCGCGGGCGCGCATCTCAGTTTATCCACGACAAGCCCCATTTTGGGGTAGTGATCGGCTCGGCCATCCCCTACATGCCCAACTACCGCCTCGGCCCGCTCGACAGCTCGGCTTGCGATACACTCGGCCTCAACAACCTGCCCGTGGCCGAGTTCCGCATCGATGACTCCCTGAGTATCCTTTCCAGGTTCTTCTATGACTTGTCGCACCACGAGCCGGCCAACTGGCACTGGGCTTTCGGCGATGGCAGTTTCAGCACCGTTCAAAACCCACTGCACACATATTCTGAACCCGGTATTTATCAGGTATGCCTTACCGTCAGCAACGCCAATGGCAGTGATGCCAAATGTCGCACCTTGTACCTGGGCGTTTCCGGAACGGCGTCACCTAAAGAAATGGAAAAAAGTTTCCAGGTATTCCCCAACCCCTCAAACGGAACATTCAGTATCCTGGCCGCACACCCGCTCACCCGCGGGCAGGCGCGGCTGAGCGATATGAACGGAAAAATCCTTGGCCAATGGCCTTTTGGAGGAAAGCTCCTGGAAATATCGCTGCCGGACCTTGCGGCCGGCGTCTATTGGGTGGAGCTGTGGGACGACAAAGCATGGGTCGGGGTGAAGTCGGTGGTGATAAACCAACATTGACTTGCCACATTCAATCATCCAACCCTTCCTCCTGCCCCCGCTGCCCCGCGCCCACAAGGTTCCGCTCCCGCTGCATGATGCACCAAACACAATCCGCTTCCCCGCAGCCAGTATTGAATTCGCGTTGCTGGATTTTTGAATAGGTGTCTCGTATGAGTCCACCAACAAAAGCGATTTCAGCGCTTGAAAAACTGATTTCAGCCGTCGGGAAAACGCCGCGCTTATCAGGTTCCAGCCAGGCAATAGCCAGCTTTTCCACGGACTCGGGGTAAATCCGGGCATTTTCCAGCAAAATCTGATAGAAGGCCAACTGTCGCCAGTAGTCGCCTCCGTAAGGCTGCTGGGGACTGGGGGCTGCTGTTTTTTTGGCATCCGGTGTCCCCGTTTTGTAGTCCACGATGCGCAGGCCGCGGTCGAGCCACTCGATTTTGTCAAGCACGCCCGTTAGTGGCACACCTTCGTATTCCACCCGGTCTATACGCCGTTCCACGATGGCGCGTTTGCGCCAGAACGGGATTTGTTCCACATGCACCCGCCGCAAGTTTTCTTTGCCCAAAGCCAGCCGCTGCACAAAGCCATGCGCGGAAAAGTAGTGGCGCAGGTGCTCCATTTCCGCAGTGAATATTTTTGCCAGCGCGTCCGAGCTGGGCCATTGGTATTGCTTGTCGGATTTCATTTTGAGGAAAAAACGCTGCAAAGCGCCGTGTATGGCAATGCCGAAAGCTGCGGCTTCGCTCATGCTGCCCGGCACTTTGAGAATGTCCTCGTACCAAAATGCCAACGGGCAGCGCAGGTAGCGGTTCAGCGCAGTGACGCTCATGGAAAACTGGGCAAGCAGGGCATCAACGACGGCGGCTTCGGGCAGGGAAATGACCGGTTTGGGCGCTTCCAGGAGCAAGGCAGTCTGTGCCTCCACAAGCAAGGACTGCGGCACGGCAATGGCTGTTTTCGGCAACTCGGTTTCATCCACGAACTCGCTCTGAATCAAGGCTTTGGCATCGTTTCCCTGCTGAGCGAAAGAAATATAAAGCCCTCGTTTCGCACGCGTGACTGCCACGTAAAAAAGGCGGCGGCGGGCCTCCAGGGCGTCTTCCTCGCCCGAAAGCGTAAGTGTGGGCGGCAGGGCAAATTGGCCACGGCGGTCACCGCTGCTGCGCTCCCAGGCCTCATCCACGCAATCGAACAGGAAAACGTGCGCAAACTCCAGCCCTTTGGCGGCATGGGCCGTGAGCAATTGCACGCCCGGCTCTATTTCCACCAATTGCCGCAACGGCAAGGCCAGGCGGTTGCCATCCATGCTGTCGAGCAGTTGCAGGAAATAGCCCAGGTCGGAGTTGCCGTGGTTGCGGGATAAAAGCCGGCTTTTTTCAGGGTTTGGCACAGCATCCATTAGCGTGTGCAACACTTGTAAGTACCATATCTTATCGGCCTGTTGTAAAGCCCAGTCAAATAAGCCAGTTTGGGTGTACAGCCGCTCGATGAGCTGTGGCAGGCCCAGGTTGGCAGCATCCGAGACCCATTGATCCAAGCGTTGCCCAAGTTTGGCCAATTTTTCAGGATCAGAAAGCTGGAGGTTTTGCAGCAATTGGGTGTCACCAAGTACCTGTCGCCACTTGAAACCTCCTTTGGGCAAAGGAGCCTCTCCCCCATCCGCGTAAATCGGATTCCGCCCTGGTTCCAGGGTTTTGTCGCCGGCAGAGGCAGCGGCACTGGCGATCAGCGCCAAATCCAATGGGTTAAGGTCAAAAAATGCAGCGTGCAGCAATCGAAACAAGCGCTGCACTCCCGAAAACGGCTGTTTGAGTTCCTCGTGCAGATACTGCAGCAATTGGCGGAAATGCTGCACCACCGGGATGTCCAGCACGTTCAAGGGGCGCTTGGTTTGAAATGGAATGCCTTTTTTACCCAGCAGGGTTTGCAATTGGTCGGCTTGCCTGTGCCGGCTGTACAGCACGGCGATTTCGGATGCCGGGACACCCGTTTGCAAGAGGGCTTCAATGCGGTTTACAACATCGGCAAGCTCGTGCAAGCGGGTTTCATATTGGTGGACAAGTGGTTGGGAAAGCACTTTGGTATTGGCGTGCAGGGATTTGGTCAAGGCGCCTTCCAGTTTGTCCACCGCACGGAGCTGGTTGTGTTGCACCACCCTTCCCGCAGCGTCCAGGATGGCCTGCGTGGAGCGGTAATTCTCTTCCAACACGATGATATCCAGTCCATTGCGGTATTGATGCGCAAAGTGGAGCAAGTTTTCCAGTCGCGCACCCTGGAACTCGTAGATGCTCTGGTCGTCATCGCCCACGATAAAAATATTGGGTGTTTCCCAGAAGTCGAGCAATTGGTTGAGCAGTTGGAACTGGGCGCCATTGGTGTCCTGGAACTCATCCACCAGGATGTACTGGTAGCGTTCCTGGAAGTTGCGCAGCAAGGCTTCGTTTTCCTTGAATGCCTTGTTTACCCACAGCAGCATGTCTTCGTATTCGTAGCGTCCACTGCGTTCGAGCGCCGTTTGGTATTTGGGAAACAGGTCGGCTGTAGCTTTCAGGCGTTCGAGCTTTTCAGTCAAATCATCGATCAAAGCTTGCTTGGGATCGCCTTTTTTAGCCGTCTTTGTGTTTTTTTGGTAAATAAAATCAGGGTTTGTTGGCAGCCCGCGCAAGTGTTCGTCGGTTTTTTTCCGCACGAATCCGGGCGTCCAGCCCTCCTTTTTCATATTGGAAAACAGCCCACGCACCTGTGCTTCATATTGGTACACGTCTTTCCGGCCAGCCCGCAAGGGGTGCGAAACAGGCAGTTTTTCCAACAATTCCCGCACGATTTCAATCCGCTCCAGGTCGCTCAATGGCTCCAGTCCGCCCGAAGCAAACACTTCCAGATTCTCCTGAATTACCCGGTTGCAAAAACCGTGAAACGTAAAAATCGGTACCCGATGCGCCTCCGGGCCAATGCGCTCCAGCAGGCGCTTTCGCATGGCGTTGGCGCCTGCCTCGGTGAAGGTGAGGCACAACACATTCTGCGCTCGTGCATCGCTGTTCAACAGAATGTTGCCGATCCGGGCAGCCAGGATATGGGTTTTCCCTGTCCCCGGCCCGGCAATGACCAAAACGGGTCCTTCCGTTTTT
>CAYVPM010000238.1:0-411 GCA_964453475.1 uncultured Saprospiraceae bacterium
TGGAGCTGATTCATAAGAAAGAAGTTGCCGTGTTGCAGGATTTACGCGATCTGTTCGCGAGCTTGGAATGGAATTTCAAATTATGGAATGCCCTGGTGAATCGGGATGCTCGGACAAGTCTTCAGTTGTTTTTTCATGTTCACTGATAATTTCTACCAGCCTTCGGGTTGCCCGGCGGCGGATGACGCGCTCCAGGTCTTTGTTCGGTTCATTGAGGATGTATTGGAATTTCAGGGAGACGTGGTCTTTGCATACTTCCGCCACACGCAGGTAATAACTGTCGGGCTTTATCAGGTCCTGGAAAGGTGAAAGCACTTCGATGAGCTTTTTTTCGAGGTCTTCCACAGTTTTAAGGTGTTTAAGGTAAATATCGAACTCGATGCTGGTGCGTTTGACGACGCGGCGGGTATA
>CAYVPM010000238.1:421-5481 GCA_964453475.1 uncultured Saprospiraceae bacterium
CCTCTGAAGTGAGCAAGAGGTTGTTGGGGATAAAGATCATGTCGTCGTCGTCATTGAGTATCTGGATGTTTTGGAGTGTAATATCCATCACTTTCCCGCGTTGTTGTCCGATCCGGACGTTGTCGCCTATGCTCAACTGTCCGGAGAAGGTGATGATCATGCCGTTGATCATGTTGGAGATATAATCCTTGGTAAGGATGGCAATACCGGCAAAGATGATGGACAGGGATGTGAACAGCTTTTGGGCATCGATCTTGAACAGGGACAAGATGCTGACAACTACGCCGACAACCAGCAAGAGAGAATATATCTGCCCTACACCTATAATAAAGTTGTCGTCGCCCTGCACTTTGTTTCGGCGGCGGTAAAACCAGGTGGTGCCGAACTGGACAAAATCCAGGAACATGAGGAAAATGGCGATGCCGGCAAGGGTGTCTTTGTAATAATTAAAGGTGTCGAAGTTTTTAGAATGGGCATACAGCCAGGTGATGTCCCATTCATTCAAGCGGATGAGCAAGAGCAAGGAAAAAATGGCGAGTTTTAGGAGGAGTATAAAGTATTTCATGAAATGCTGGTCAATTATACTATGATTAAAGTGATTTTGAATGATTTGAGTGAAACCAAAGTCTGATTTTAATATGATTGTAGTATTCAAGCATTCACGACCACTTTGCGTTGACTATATCAAAAGAGAACGTATTTACTGCAGCTCTGTTTTGGGCCAAATGGATATTTTTAACAATTTGCTTAGCTTCATATTCACGGGGCTTCACTATGTTTGCCCTCCTTCCCGCTCATGGAATGAATCCGTTGCCGCCCCGGTTTAATCTATTGCCCTCCTTAATTGCGACGAATTTTTCATTTCAAAACCGTATTTATATGCTAAAGCTTTCCCTAACCATTTGGATTACAGTGCTATGCGCATTTTTCATCCAGGCTCAATCTGGATGCCCGGGCTGTGCGGTCAGCGTTCCTGCCGGAATGCCCGCCGACACTGTTTACCTGCCCGATTTGCCCGACGGCATTGCCGGAACGCCCTACGACCAGGACATTTCATTTCGCTTGCCCAAAACGACGACACCTGTAAATGCCATCGACAGCACTACCCCACCCGGCCTGACGATTTCAAAATTTGAAATTGTTTCCATTACGGGTTTGCCTCCCGGGATGTATTGGCAGCCCAACAAATTCAACTTTAATGTCGGGACTGAAACCGATGGCTGTATCAAAATTTGTGGCACCCCCAGCGGAACAGACACTTTTCACTTAAAGGTCACGCTCAAAGCGACCGTGCTGTTGTTGACCCAGACATCATCTTTCCCCATGACCTTGTACATTGCGCCAAAGGTGAGCAGTTCAGCTGGCTTTTCCGTTACCGACCCCGAGGGTTGTGGCAGTACTACGGCCACTTTTACCAACAACGTCCCTTCCGGAGGAGCGCCTGGCTTTACCTATTCCTGGGATTTTGGCGATGGGTCGCCGGTATATACAGGCGAGACCCCTCCTCCGCACACCTATAATCAGGTGGGCGAATACACGGTTTCCTACCACGCCCATGTGGATACTGCCGGATTCATTTTGAAGGGGATCCGGGTGATTACGGTGGAGTGTGTGGATGAACTGGGCATTGGCAAGCCTGATCTGTACATGCAGGTTTTTGCACCGAACAACGGCCCCAAAGTTTTTGACTCCTCGCCACATCTCAACAACACCACCCTGCCCTACCTGTTCCCCATGGACATCAAGCTGGGTGATGGCAACTACACCTTAAAAGTAATTGATGAAGACAGCGGGATCAAAGGCAGTGATGATGATTGCGGCACCATTTCTTTCAATAAACTGAGCAACGGCGAGGCTGTTGCCGGCGGTTTGAAGGTGGAGTTCATCATCGTAAATCCACAGGATGACATTTATTCCAAAGACACCATTTATGTGTACCCGCAGCCAATAATGCCTGTGTTGAATGCGGCCAATGGCTTGAGCGCCTGCGCCGGGGAAACAGATTTGGTTTTGATGTCTTCTTATGGCAGCGGCAATCAATGGCTGCTCAATGGCGAAAACATCCCAGGCGCGACCGATTTTATTTATTCTCCTACGGTTAGCGGCGCCTATCAGGCACAAATTATTTCACAATACGGCTGTGTAGCCACTTCCGCGCCAAAGCAGATTGTGTTTCACCCTTTGCCCGCGCAACCTGTTTGGTACAACTACAACAACTCCCTGCGCGTGTACGACACAGCTGCCTTGCCGGCCCAGTATTCCTTGCAATGGTATCTTGGCACCAACCCGATACCCGGAGCAACCGGCATTTGGTACTGCTCAAAAATCAGTGGAAATTACGGTTTGGTGGTGACTGACCTCGCTACTGGCTGTACCAGTACTTATGCCAACCTGGTGGTGCACAACCCTCAATTCGATTGTCTGGTGGGCACACAAAGCATCGAGGGTCAAAGTCTTACCATAAGTCCAAATCCAGCAACAGGCCATGCCCTGATCATACTCGGCAGCGATACAGGCAATGGAATTATGCGCCTTTGGGATGTAACCGGACGCATGGTTCTGGAACAGACCTTGAGTGCAGGACAAGAAAGCGCCATTTTGGATGTCAGCCACTTGAGCCCCGGGCTGTATGCCGTGGAGGTAATGGCCGATGGCCTGCGCAGGGTTGGGAAACTGGCGGTGGCGCGGTAAAAGTTTCGAAGATGCCGGCAGTTCTTTCGATTAAAAAGAATTGAAAGAACTTGTTGGAATGCGAATCGAACGGATTTGACGGATAATAACAGATTAGGGTACTTAAGTTGCGTACTGCTCCTGTCTGTTGCGGCTCCTTAAATCCGTTCGATTTTTTTATGGCTATTATAAAAAGTTAGGAATGCTAACTACATTTGCCACCTGAATTCATGATCTAAATCCAGTTTAGGCAAATCCAAAACATTTTAAATTGACCTAGCCATGAAAAACAAAGCTGCGGCCCAAAAGACCAAACGTTCCAAAAACTATGTTTTTTTCCTGTCAGGTTTACTTGTATTGGTCATTGGCGGGGCAACATTTTTCAAATTATCAACCAAAAAAAGCACATCCATGCAACTCAAAGTTTCCGTTTACGACACCTACGTTCCCAAAAAGCAGGGCGGGGTCATGCACTTCGACATTCTGGTAGACTCCAAGGAAAAGGATTTGGAAAAAATATACAGTTATGGGAAAGAATACCTTGAAAGCAAAGGTCAGACCGGACAGCCACTCACGGCAAAAGAATGTCGCTATTGCCACGTGGAAAATGCCAGAGGGCCCGTGGAGGATTCCATCATAGCCAAAGGGTACTTCATCATTGAGATGGAGGGCTGCAATTAGGTTTATGAACGCAAGTGTTTTTGACCCTCAAGCACAGGTTGGCAGCCCCGACCTGAAGATTATCGCTGCGCTGGAACGACTCAGCGAGGGGTTCAGGGTGTTGCTTTGGGAAAAAGCCAAAATACATGGTATCAGCCCCATTCAGATCCAGATTTTGATCTTTCTGAAGTTCCATCTTGGCGAACGCTGTAAGGTCGGCCAGCTTGCCCTGGAGTTTAACCTGAGCAAACCAACCATTAGCGAGGCTGTAAAAACCCTTGAACAAAAAGGTTTAATCTTCAGGCAGGTAGAAAACAGGGACAGCCGAAGCCATAACATCCACCTAAGCGAGGCGGGAAAGATTATGGTGGAGGAGCTAGCTTTTTTTGCCGACCCGATGTTGCAAGGCCTGGCCGCTATCCCTCACGGGGAAAAAGGCGTATTGTTGCAGCAACTGCTTGAGTTGATTGGGCACCTTCAACAGGCAGGAATTGTCTCCCTTCAACGGATGTGTTTTGCCTGCCGGTTCTACAAGAGAAACGATGGTGGCCATTATTGCCAATTTTTGGACAAAACCCTGGAGAATGTTGCGCTGAGGGTGGATTGCCCTGAATTTGTCGCCGCGTAATAATTCCAGCCCTTGCGCATGGCGCTGCATAACAAAGGCGCCTATGCTATTACTTTTTCCGTTCCATTTCACCCAGCAGCATTTCTGCCACCAACTTGTTCCCATTCAGGTTGAGGTGTACGCCATCGGTGGTTAGTATGGAGCTGTAGCGGTCGGTTTCGTTGTGGACAATGTTGTAGTCGATAAAAGCCCTTCTAAAATCGGCAAGCCCGCAATTTTTTTCTTTGGCGATTCCCCGGATAATATCGGAATATGTATCCAGCTCGGCATCGAGTGGGTTTAGGCCGTCTTTGCGCTCGCCAATGCAGGCGGGCGTGCAGAGAATGACCTGTATTTTCTTTTTTTGCAATTTGCCAATCAGTGCCTCGTAGAACTTTTTGAACTTGTCGGCATCGGTTCCGGTGCCGTGGGTTTGTTTGTGCCACACATCGTTGACCCCGACGTAGATCACCACGATTTTAGGCTTTTTTGCCAGCACGTCTTCTTCCAGCCGCAGGTACAGGTCGTAAACTTTGTTGCCGCTGATGCCTGCGCCGAGCAGTTCATATTGTTTTTCCAGTTTTTGTGCGCGCAATAAATCGCGCAGTTGGCTGATATAGCCCCCGGGTTCTACCCCGGCTTCGGTGATGGAATCGCCAAAAAAGACCACCCGGTTCGGTTTTTTCTGGACAAGGAAGGACAAAAAGAGGGCGGACACAGCTAGGAGGAATAGAAGTTGTTTCATGATTGTCAAAAAATAAAAAAAAAGCCACAGACCTGTAAGCCGGATTCTGTACCCCGGCAAGCCGGGGCCTTTGTCATTTATCTGGTCCCGACGAATCGGGATCTGCGCTGCCTACCCCCTTTGCTCCCGACGAATCGAGACTGTGCGAGCAACACAGGAGCCCACCGTCGCTAAAGCTGGGCTTTAACTAAGGCGGGCATGCAAAGTGTACATGGCATTTCAACCCGCAAGGTTTATCCCCCAAGACAGTTACCTGCCCTGGTCGTGCGCTCTTACCGCACGTTTTCACCTTTACCCGCCAAAGACTTGGCTAAACGGGAAGTTATTTTCTGCGACACTTTCTATGCCCGCTGCCCCGAAGGGAAGCGAACTCCGCCG
>CAYVPM010000239.1:0-5479 GCA_964453475.1 uncultured Saprospiraceae bacterium
AGTTTACTGTTCACTTTCACCGGTAATGACTGTCCACTTTGCGCCGGATTATGCACTTTTGTTTAAGTACCTAATACTGGGTATTTGGGTGGCGGTTACAAGCCCAAAAGAACATTTTAGTAGCCTTGCCGTATCTTTGTAACAAACAGCCGCTCGTCATCCTGAAACACGAAGCTTTGATTTATGACAAATAATAATACAACATTTACTAACGACCTTCTAATCTGGTCACATTTTATCAAAGCTCAAAGGAAACTTATTGAAAGGCTTTGCTCTCCTATTAATATTATAAAACCAGAAAACAAAATTGATGCTAAAGGGTTGCTCAAGGTAGAGATAGACCAAGCAGTTAATACAAGATCGGTTCTTTTATTGATAAAAAAACATTTTCCCAACGTACACGACGAAGATATTTTTCTTGAAAAAGGATACTTCCTGTTAGATAATGATGCCATTCCTAACAACAAAAAATTAGAAGAATTTGCATTTGAAGCTGAAAAATATTACATCGAGTTTAATCCTTACCCTACTGTTGAGGGCGTTCTTATAGATATAAATTCTCCATTTAGGGAACTAAACCGTTTGCTTAATTCCAAACAGATTGAGGCCGAATTTAATAAGGATGGAGAAATATTATTAACAAAACAGGGAGTTGACCTTTTTGACCAACAAAGTAGGTTGAAAAGGGAAAATAAAATTGGAGCAATATATCCAATCAAGGTTGCCTACGATAAATTAATGGCAAATGTCGTCATAGATTTATTAGAGCAATTGAATATTTCCAAGGAAAATTTTAGCATAAACCCGTATGAGTATAAGGTATATTCTGAAGAAGCAATCCTTAATAAGGATGCCTTTTGTAAGTTAAATATGATGATTGGGCTTGTTATGAAGAACTGCATTCTAAGAATTGAAGTTAATCAAAATAGCTTTCGAGGTAACTGGCAGTTTTGTCATTTAAAGGATGATTTAAAAACTGATCTCAATGGCAATAACTACTATGATTATTACACGTCAAATAATAAGGCCGTTTTTGAGGGCGAACCTATAAGCATCTCTGACTTTTTTATGCTTACTTATTCATCTATAATATCTTATTATGGAAAATCTGGAATTAAAAAAATTAGTAAACGATATATATTTGAGTACAACCCTAATTCTAACTACTTTGATGGGATAAATAACATTGAACTTAATGACGAAGGTTGGGGTAAAATAAAGGAAAAATTAGACTTGAATACATTTTGGTGTAACACATTGGGTAATACAATTTCGTTTGACTTTGAGAATCAAACTGAGTTTATCCATTGTTACGAGCAACTAAAGGCAATTGATTGGCTTGAAATAACGGACTATAAAGATGGCCATAAATTTAAAATTAAACCAATTGTTCCAAAGAGATTTGAAGAAATAAAAGGAGAATTACAAAGTAAGTTTAAATTCATTAAATTTAAAGAAGATCATAGTGGGCAGAAAATGCTAATAAGATATAGTTATAAGTTGTCGGAAGATGAGCAAGATGCAAAACTTAGATTTCTTAACGCACTTAATGAATATAAAAATAGAGGTTTTGAATTTACGTTAGACCGACAATTTAAGATCAAGTTCATTGTCGAAGTAAATAAAACATTAAAGGATTTTGAGGAAAATATTAAATTCAATAAAATTCGAGGTGCTGAAATTAAATTTAACGATAATATAATTGGAACGCTACGAAGAGCTAAGTTTCCGATATTGGAATTGCAAATAAGTTCTGAATATATTGAGAACCTAACAAGGATGTTGTTAGAAGAACCCCAACTATTTAAAAAGATAGAACCTGTATTGACTGGTGAAGTAGAAAAGATTGTACGTTTAGAAAACACAATTAGGAAGTTAGAATCGGGAGGGGCGAATCTCTCTAATCCCAACATTGTGAATTTTATTTTTGATAGTAGCAAAGCTAAGGCAACTGAAAGCTTAAATATTTTTGAAGAAACAAGTAATGAATGGCAGGAATTGGAACGAACCAAACTTTCTTCAAACATAAATAAGTCTCAACTTCATGCAGTACTAACCACCTTACATTCAGAGGAATTAGCCATAATTCAAGGCCCTCCAGGGACGGGCAAATCAACAGCAATTTCCGAAATAATTTGGCAACATATTAGAACAAGTCCGAGTCGAAAAATACTATTAACTTCAGAGACACATTTGGCTGTTGATAATGCAATGGACAAATTAGCGTCACCTTTAACTAATCTTGTTAAACCTATTCGGTTTGGAAAGGAAGAGAGTCTTGAGGAAGAAGGTGCAAGATTTTCACTTTCACGAATCCAAGCCTGGGTAGATGGAACCGACATTAACCCATTAGTCAATGAGAATGGAGTATTTAGCTGGATGAATTGTATTTCAGAGAAAAGTTTAAAAAATGAAAGCGAAACAGAAGGAATTACTGAATACCTAAATGTTTGGAGAACGGCATTAAATAAGCCAAATGGTAGGATGAGAACAATATTTAAAAATGCTTATCTCGATCACGTGAATGTGATAGGAGCAACTTGCAGTTCAATAAGTGAACGTACTTCAGAGGGTAAACTTTCTTCATTTTTAAGAAATTATTGCAATGTTTTTCATCGTGACCTATATGAAACTTTGCAATCAGGTATTGCGGACAAGTACATTTATCAGCAAATAAATGAGGTCAAAGTTGATTTTGATGTTGTTATCATGGATGAGGCAAGTAAAGCAACGCCGCCAGAATTTGCTCTTCCGTTACTATATGGAAAGAAATCAATTGTTGTTGGAGATCATAGGCAATTGCCACCAATGTTAGATGAAAATGATTTTGCTACAACTTTAGAAATGCTTGGAGAGAAAAGCCTTGCTCAAGAATTCCGTAAGCAAGATCATAATATCTCTCATTTTGAGAAGCTCTTTTTGAACCCTAAAATTAGCGAAACTATTAGGGCTTCATTTAATGAACAGTATCGAATGCACCCGCATATTAACGAGGTTATAAAACAGTTCTATATTCAGGACAAGGGTTTAGATTGCGGATTAGACCCCTCTCAAGTTGATGACCCTAACCTAAACAATCCTGTAAGTCGCTATCATGGGTTTTACAGTGAAGAATTTATTACCCCTCAAACCCATGTTATTTGGGTAGATGTAAGTGACCCAGAAGTATTGGAAGGCACATCACGGGTGAACTTTGGTGAAGTTGAAGCGTGTAAATCCATTTTATACAAATTAATTAATGCCGACGGCTTCAACGAATTTCAAAGTCACTGGGAAAAGCCAGAAGACAAGGAAATCGGTTTGATTAGCTTTTATGGAAGACAGTTGCATTATTTACAGGAAGAGACAAAGCAGTTTGAAAAAATTATTCCACTTAGGATTAGAACAGTTGATAGGTTTCAAGGGATGGAGCGTAATATAGTAATTGTTTCAATGGTACGAAGTAATACAATAGCAGGAATGAGAGGGCAAGAACCAGACTTTAGTAATTACCCCGAATTGGGGTATTCCAAACAAGATAGTCTGGGTTTTGCAGAGTTCCCAAACCGCCTCAACGTGGCTCTATCAAGGGCAAAAAGACTTTTGATAATTGTTGGTAATGCTTCACATTTTTGCAAACATCCGATATATAAAAACGTTTTCGATACGATAGCAAATTCAGAATTTGGTCGGATTATCGAATATAAAAACATCCAAAAACCTAATTTGTCGTTATGAACAATGTGATGACATATAATGGACTCACTTTCCCCAATGAAGATTATTCATTGGTTAGTTTAATTGATGCTAATTGGCAAATAGAGGAATATGAGAGTAATATTTTCTTTAGAGAGGTGCATTCAACAGATGATATTGATTTCGCTTTTTGCGGGATTTTAAATCACTTTGGAGGAACACTGCCAAAGAGTGAATTTGCTCATCTTTTAGGTCTTTCATTAATTGATGACCCTGTAAGGCAATTATACCGCGATAAAGCAGAGGAAAATATTTTGCTTGAATTGCTAAGAGATCGCGTTACTTTCGGATTAATAAAACCTACTGGGAAGAATAGCCTTGGGGATGACTTAGTTGAACTTACTGAAGAAGGAAAGCAATCAATAAGTAGTAAAACAAAATATAGGTATTGGGAGAGTAAATTTAGATATTTTAGGCACTTATTATCTTCAGATAATACTGATTTTGATTTTTTATCACACTTTAGCCTACGATCTAACTTGCCACTTAAGGTTGAGAACGCCAATAGGAACCTCGATTTTGAAATTAAAACAAATTTAGATTTTCAATTGGCAAGTTTTCAACTTACTCAATTGTCGGAGGGGAAATTTGAGTTAATCAATATAAAAAGTGCAAGTAAGGTTGGAAACAAATTACCAATCGTTAGCTATGCCTTACTCAGGAGCATTGAAAATATAGATTTAATATTAGTATTGCAGGAAAACAAGATTCAAGATGAACTAACTGCAATAATAAATGATGAGCAAAATAAAAATTACAAAAACGAATTGGTGTTGAAGTGCGAGTTTAAAGCACTTTTAGACAACGCTGCATCAATTATTGATGGTAAAACTGTAAAAAAGTACTTAAACCTTTGGAACAAAAAGGAGCTTTTTATTGATTTGCGGTTATTGTGGTCAGAGGAATACCTTTGGGAAATTTTTGATACAAACTTTAATGCAAATGATTGGTATATAATTTCAAAGGAAGCCCCAACAAGTATTTTAGAAGAAAAGATTTCTAAATTTCATAATCGTTTAAATTGGGCTATATTATCTGAGAGATTATCAGAGGCTTTTATTTTTGAACATCTTTATACTGAAGGGTACTTCTGGGATTTTGAAATATTATCAGGCAGGGATAGTGAATTCGTTTGGTTGTTAATCAATGAGATTGAAAAGTACAATTCAACAGATATAGTTGAAGAGCGTATAGTACCAAATTGGGATTTTTTATTAATTACTCAGCAATTTTCTGATGAGAAAATTAAGTACTTGATAAGCAAAAGGTTTAACCTTGATTTTATTTTGCTTTCCAAGAAAGAGCCTGAATTTGTCCTATCGTATTTAAAAGATATTAACCAGATTAATAGTACTAATCCTGAAGTTGAACAGGAATATAAAACTAATTGGGATTGGAAATATATTTCTGATACCTGGAATGTTTTTACAATTTGGATTAATATTGAACTTTTAGAATCCCAAATAGATTGGTATGTATTTTTGAATCGTGTATTTTCTAATGCACAATATACAGATACGTTCCTTAGAAGTATAGAATTTAAGGAAAAGATATTCAAGCATAAGGACAAAATCAGGCCAACATTTAGGCAGGAAAATCTTTGCTGGAATGAACAATTAATTGATCTTTTTAATGATGTTGGAATACTCTTATGGCAATCTAATTCAAGGCAGCCAGGCTTTGAGTGTAACCCATCAATTGAATGGACACCAAATCTTTTAAAAAGGTACACTCCCTTTATTAC
>CAYVPM010000240.1:0-246 GCA_964453475.1 uncultured Saprospiraceae bacterium
CCGATTTTTTGAAAGAATGGCGAAAATTCCTCGCAGAAAGCCCTTATGCCGGAGCCAATGATTGGCTGCAGCAGCTCAGCGCAGAGAACAAGCAAGGCAATATCAACAAAGAAGAATGTAATGCTATCATCAAAAAACTGAGCCTCAAAACCTTTGAAGGCAAATACAAGATTCTGTTGATGTGGCTGCCTGAATACCTGGGAAAGGAGGGCAACCGCTTGTTGAAACTGATAGAAGAGCCACCGG
>CAYVPM010000240.1:256-5477 GCA_964453475.1 uncultured Saprospiraceae bacterium
TTCCTGCTCGTCGCTGAAAACCAGGACCAGATACTCAATACCATCCTTTCCCGCTGCCAATTGGTAAAAACGGATATACTAAGCGACGAACAAGTAGCGGAGGGATTGCAAAAGAACCAGCAGCTCGACCCTGAGCGCGCACGCCAGATCGCGTTTTTAGCCGGAGGCAACTACGGCGCCGCCATGCTCGCTGCTGAATCGGTAGAAAACGACAATGCCGCTGCTTTCCTCGATTGGCTGCGCCGCTGCTGGCGTGGAAATGCCGTCGAATTGGTGCAGTGGGCCGAGGACTTTGCCAAGCTCGGCCGAGAAAACCAAAAGCAATTCCTGATGTACGGCCTGCATTTTTTGCGGGAGATGATGGCGCTCATCGCCACGGAAAACACCCAGCTCCGGCTTCGGCCCACGGAACTTGCCACCGCCCAAAACATGGCCAAAGTGCTTGACTTTGAGAAGATTGGAAAATTGGCAAGCTTGTTTAACGACAATATTTTTTACGTGGAAAGGAATGCCAATCCCAAAATTCTGTTCCTGGACTCCTCCATTCAAATGAACCGAATTTTAAAAGGAACCTGATGCAAGCATCCTCATTCTCCTGGACAAACTTTGGCCTCGTATTGTTGTTAACCATAGCAGTCGGCATAGGAGCCTATGCCGTGGCATGGCAGTTCAACGATGGCAAAATGGGCAACAAGGTTATCGGCGCCGTTTTTTTAGGCATGGCCTTGCCAAGCATTATCATCGGTGGCGCTATGCGCATTTTCAGGCCGGAGTTGCAGCGTTATTTTGCCATCACCGCCATTGTTTGCCTGTCCGTTGGCATTATGGTGATACTTTTGGCAACATAATGGCCGCATCGATTTTCTAAACCTTGAACATTCAAGAGAAATAAAATGCCCGATAACGCCCTTTTCAACAAAGCAGTCCTTCAAGATCACCTGCAGCGCCTGAAAGAAGATACGGCCCCGGCATGGGGTATTATGACCGCCCGGCACATGGTGGAGCACCTGACGGAGACCATAAAATTTTCCAACGGAATAAACAGGGTAGACCTTGCCATCCCATTCGAGAAGGCAGAACGCGCAAAAGCCCGCATGTTAGCCCCTGAATGGACGATGCCCCGCGAATTTAAGGCAGCGTTTATGCCCACTGAAGGTCTGCCCCAATTGAAGTTTTCATCGCTATCAACAGCAATTGAAGCGCTTTTTTCTGAAATAGACGATTTTTACGCTTTCTTTGCACTTAATCCCGATGCTACCCCAACACACGCCTATTTCGGTGACCTGAACAAATCGGAATGGGAAATCAACCACCACAAGCATATTGCGCACCATTTCGAGCAGTTTGGGTTAATTATGAGAGCGGAGTTGTAAGTGCTGGAATTCAACACTGAATAAATTGGTCGCCAAACATTCCCAAAAGCCAAACCAAACGCCAAGCTGAACCAAAAACCCTCTAAACTTTAAATCAACGACAAAATGGGATGTGTAGGATGTTCCTGCTCGACAGGTAAAGATAGCTCGCCGGGAGGTTGCAAAAGCAATGGTGGATGTGCCACCGGCGGTTGCAACCGCCACAATACGTATGATTGGATCACCGCGCAGGGCATCCAGGATGCCACGCCTTTCGATACCGTTGAGGTGAGTTTCAAAAATGGCTCCCGCAAGGAGTTTTTCAAAAACCCGCAGTTTACCCGCGCTACCACCGGCGACTGGGTGATCGTGGAGTCCAATTCGGGCGGGTTTGATGTCGGCACTGTTTCGCTCAGCGGCGACCTCGTGCGGCTGCAAATGAAGCGCAAGCGCGTGCGCAGCGATGCCCGGCTTGGGGCGGTGGTGCGCAAGGCGCATGATCGCGATTTGGAACGGCTCGATGAGGTGCGGCGCGAGGAAAAAGAATTGCTCATCAGGGCCCGTGTCATTGCCCGCAACCTCGGGCTGAACATGAAGATCGGCGACGTGGAATTTCAGGGCGATGGCCGCAAATGCACTTTTTATTACACCGCCGATGGCCGTGTCGATTTCCGGGAGCTTATCCGGCACTATGCCCGCGATTTCAAGGTGAAAATTGAGATGCGGCAAATCGGCGCGCGGCAGGAATCAGCCAGGATCGGGGGCCTTGGCAACTGTGGCCGCGAACTGTGCTGCTCCACTTGGCTCACCGAATTCAAAAGCGTCAATACCGCCGCCGCCCGCTACCAGAATTTGGCCATCAACCAGACCAAGCTCTCCGGCATGTGTGGGCGACTGAAATGTTGCCTCAACTACGAACTCGATACCTATATTGATGCCCTGGAAGACTTCCCAGACCGCGCTGAAAGGCTCAAAACTACCGCCGGCATGGCCATCCTCATTAAAACGGATGTGTTCAAGCGCCTGATGTACTACACCTACGCAGAAGACAGGGGCAAGCTGTACGCCATTCACGTGGATCAGATTTGGGAAGCCATCGGCATGATAAAAGCAGGAAAGCTACCTGCCAGCCTGGATGATATTTTGGCCATGGCGCCCGTTATCGAGACAGATGAGCCGGACGAAATCGAACCGGATTTCGAAAACGTGCACGATGTGATCCAGCTCCCGATGGAGCACCGCAAAAAAAAGAAAAAGAAGAAAAGCCGGAACCGCGACGTTTCCCAATCGGCTGCCGCAGCAGTGGAGAAAGCAGCGCAGGACGATGCCATGCGCGGCAGAAGCCAGCCCAAGCGCCGCGACGATCGCCACCGCAGGCCCGACAACCGCCCCCAACAAGGCAATCAAGACAACAAGCCACAGCAGCGGCCCGACAACAGACCGCCAAAGCAAGATCAGGTGAAAGCCGAAGGCCCACAAAAGGTCGAGGGTAACCCAAGCACCCCGACCAACCCAAATCAGGGCAACAGCAACAAATCGAACCAAAACAAACGGCGCTTCAAAGGCAAGGGGCCAAGAAAAGACCAGCCCTGACCTCTTTCAATGACCATCAACAGTAACAACCCATAATATAATTAATGACTTACGACGTTACCGTCATCGGCTCCGGCCCCGGAGGCTATGTAGCCGCTATCCGTTGCGCCCAGTTGGGCTTTAAAGTGGCCATCATCGAACGATACTCGGTTTTGGGTGGCACCTGCCTCAACGTAGGCTGTATTCCATCCAAGGCACTGCTCGACTCCTCAGAGCACTACCACAACGCCGAACACCGTTTCAAAACGCATGGTATCGAGCTCAAGGATTTGAAAGCAAGCCTCCCCCAAATGATCCGCCGGAAAAACGAAGTGGTTTCCGACAACAACAAGGGGGTGGAATTTTTGATGAAGAAAAACAAAGTGGACGTTTATCATGGCCATGGCTCGTTCATAAACGCCAACCGCTTAAAAATCACCTCCAGCAACAACAGCAGCCAGGAAATAGAAACCGCCCGCGTCATCATTGCCACCGGTTCCAAGCCGATTGTACCGGCAAATTTCAACTACGATAAAAAAAGGGTTATCACCAGCACAGAAGCGCTCAACATCGAAAAGATACCTGGCAGCATGGTCGTGATCGGCGGCGGGGTAATCGGACTGGAGTTGGGCAGCGTATATGCCCGCTTGGGTACACAAGTCCATGTGGTGGAATACCTCGACCGCATCATTGCCGGCATGGATGCCGATTGCAGCCGGGAACTCATGAAAAGTATGAAAAGCCTCGGCGTAAGTTTTCACCTGCGCCATGCCGTAACCACTGTAACGCCTTCAAAATCAAAGGTAAAAGTGGTCGCTGTGAGCCGCGACGACGAATCCAAAACCCTTTCCTGGGATGCCGACTACTGCCTGGTTTCCATTGGCCGGAAACCATACACCGACAATCTCGGGCTCGAGAACATCGGCATCACCCCGGATGAAAAAGGCCGCATCCCGGTGGATGCCCAATTGCAAACTACAGTGCCGGGCGTTTATGCCATCGGCGACGTTGTGCAAGGCCCCATGCTGGCCCACAAAGCCGAAGAAGAAGGCGTTTTTGTCGCCGAAGTTATGGCCGGCCAAAAACCGCATATCCATTACAACCTCATCCCCGGCGTGGTATATACCTGGCCGGAAGTGGCCGCCGTCGGCTACACAGAAGAAGCGCTGAAAGACATGGGAATACCCTATAAGCCGGGCAAATTCCCATTCCGGGCCCTCGGGCGCGCACGCGCGAGCATGGACATGGACGGCATGGCGAAAGTATTGGCCCACAAAGAAACCGATGAAATCCTGGGCGTGCACATCGTCGGCGCGCGTGCCGCGGATATGATCGCGGAGGCTGTTGCCTTGATGGAGTTCCGGGCCTCTGCGGAAGACGCGGCCCGCATGAGCCACGCGCACCCCACCTACACTGAGGCATTCAAAGAAGCTTGCCTGGCAGCGACGGCCAACCGGGCCATCCACGTTTAGGAACGTTTCAGGGTTGCCCGCTGAAATACATTGAAGGGGAACGTTTTTACTTCGGGGATTTCCTCCTCGCCTTGCCTGGTGCTTCCTGTGGTGCTGACAGCCGTTTCCGGGCCTGCCATGACCTCAAAAACCAGGGTCTGAGCGTCTGTCTTTTCATAGGTGCAAAGAATCCGGCTGTTCTGTACCGTGAACTGGCACAGCAATTTGGGCCCGTACAGATAGCTTTCCATGACGATGGAGTTTTTCTCGTCAACCTTCCACTGGCCAAGCTCGGGCTTTACAGGCACCAGTTCATAAGGCCGCCAATCCTGGTCTTTGGAGCCGTAAACCAGCCCGAAAGTGTAGCGCCCTTCTGATGAGGTGTCAATCTTGTGGATTTCCAGGCCCATTTCCACGGTCTGGACTTTCCCTTTCCCATTAAAAATTTCCAGGCTGCCTTTCCAGTCGCCCTCCCAGGATGCGGGAAAATCTGCATTGTCAGATTGGGCAGCTATGTTGTTGAAAGTCAGGGGAAAAGCAATCAGCGTGAACAGCAATTTGGCGTACATAATGGAAGCTTGATTTATCTGTATTAACGGTAAACTTTACGGCCTTTGTTCAGCCAAACGCCCCAACTGCGGTCGTATGCGTGCACATTATAAGTTTCCCCCTGGGCATCCACCACCGGCATCCCGTGGTTTACCCATTCAAAAATGCCGCCATACAGGTTGTACACATGGCTAAATCCCGCTTTTTGTAATTTTTCGCTGATCTTTTCGCTGCGGTAGCCAACGGAGCAATACACGACAATAGCCTGGCTTTTTTGCAGCGAGGCCACCTGCTGCC
>CAYVPM010000241.1:0-5469 GCA_964453475.1 uncultured Saprospiraceae bacterium
TTTCCTGGACCACCTTTGGGCACAAAACCCTGCTTCCGTTACCACTGTCGCTTTTTTGCGCAAGCCCGAAGCCGTAGCCTTTCCGCTTAAAATGGATTTGATCGGCTTCGACATCGACGACAAATTTGTGGTGGGGTATGGCTTGGATTATGATGGGTTGGGGCGGAATTTGCGGAGTATTTATGTTTTGAAATAGGGTTCCCCCATGAATAATACCCCCGTTGTCTTCTTCTCCCTTTTCCGATCAGACAACCCCTACTCCTCCATCTCTCTCTCCATGGCCAAGGAACTGGCCAAGACGCGGCGCGTGCTTTACGTCAACCACCCCTACTCCCTCAAAGATTTTATAAAGGGTTTGTTGAAAGGCGACCCATTTTTGCGCCGCCGACTGCCGAAAATGTTGCTCGGAAAAAACGCCTACGAGCTGCTGGAAAGCATCCCTGAAAATTTTGTGGTCGTTCAGCCGCCCGTCACCTTGCCCATAAACTGGCTGCCAGCGGGGAAGGTCTATGACTTCTTTCAACGTTTGAACAACAGCATCGTATTGCGCAGCATTAGAAAGGCAATTGTAGATAAAAAGATAGACAACTATTTGTATATCAATTGCTATGATCCCTTTTTTGTTGGACATTTGCCAGAAACCATGGGCGCAAAAAATTGCATTTACCACTGCATCGACGACATATCCCAAAATGCCTACACCGCCAGGCACGGCTTGAAACTGGAAAACGAAGCCTGCCAAAAAGCCGACCTGACCTTTGTCACTTCCAGCAACCTCAAAAAACTCAAAACGCCTTTCGCCCGCCGCCTCAGCACTTATTTCAATGCAGCCGATGTCTCGGTTTTCCAAAAAGTGCTCCGTGAAAAGTATCCTCGACCAGGAGAACTGGCAGGCCGCAACGGGCGCGTGATCGGTTTTATCGGCAACCTCGACGAGCTGCGCATCGACTATGCCTTGTTGAAAAAGATCGCCGCCAGCTACCCAAACGACATCCTGCTGCTGGTAGGCCCATTGAACAGCCCGGCGCCCGCACAGATTGGCCTGGATAAATTACCCAACGTCATTTTCACCGGCAGCCGAAACCTGGACGAACTCCCTCCCCTGCTCCAGCATACAGACTGCGCATTGATCCCTTTTTTGTGCAACACCCTCACCGAAAGTATCTATCCCTTGAAAATAAACGAATATTTGGCCGCTGGTAAAGCAGTTGTTTCCACCAGTTTCTCCGAAGACATCCGTACTTTTGCGCCCGTAATCCATTTGGCAGGCGACCACGACGATTTTATCGGTAAAATTGAACTGGCTTTGTCTGAAAACAACCCTGAACTGACCCGGCAACGTGTCGAAATAGCCAACACCAATACCTGGGAAGCCCGTATCAGGCAACTCTGGGAAGAAGTGGAAAAACTTGACCAGTAACCACTTAGCACCATTATTATCACATTATCAAATTAGAGAAGTATGAAATTCGGCGTTATCGTTTTCCCCGGTTCCAATTGTGACGATGACATGGTACATGTGCTCGGCGACGTTATGGGACAAGAAGTTGTGAAGGTGTGGCATAAAGAACTGGCCTTGCCCAAAAACCTGGACGGCGTGGTGCTGCCAGGTGGGTTCTCCTACGGCGATTATGTGCGGGCGGGCGCCATTGCCCGTTTTTCACCCATTATGAAAGCCGTGCAGGAATTCGCGGAAAAGGGCGGCCTGGTATTTGGCGTTTGCAATGGTTTCCAGATTTTGTGCGAGTGCGGTTTGTTGCCTGGCGTTTTGCTGCGCAACCAGAATTTGCAGTTTATCTGTAAAAACATCTACATAAAGCCCGTTACAAACGACTCCCCCATCACCGAAGGCCTTGACCTGGACAAGGCCCTGAAAATCCCGATCGCACACGCGGATGGCCGCTATTTTGCCGACGAAAAAACGCTCGACGCCCTGGAACAAAATAACCAGGTCTTATTCCGCTACTGTGATGCTGAAGGCAACGTGACGGATGCTTCTAACCCGAACGGCGCGTTGCGCAACATAGCGGGCATTTGCAATGCACAGCGCAACGTGTTTGGCATGATGCCCCACCCTGAACGGGCAAGCGAGGATTTGCTGGGCAATACCGACGGGCGTGGCCTGCTCGAATCCATGCTCAAACTCGTGGCAGTCGGTTAAACACATAATTTTTTAACGCATAATTTTTTAACACATAGACACATAGAGACATAGGACACATAGGAGTCTGTATCGTAAAACCTATGTGTTCTATGTCTCTATGTGTCTATGTGTTAAACTTCGCCAGTTTTTCCAAGGCGGCCTCGGTGCTGCGCAAACGCTCCCGGCAATAGGCTGCCAGCGCTGCGGCGCGTTCTATCTTTTCCGCAAGCTTGTCTACAGAAACACTTTCTGCTTGCAGTTCCACGACAATTTGTTGCAGCTCTTCCCAGGCTGATTCATAGGATTGGGGCGCTTCGGTATTTTTCTGCATACGGGCTATTTTACGCTGCAAGTTCTGCATTTTATAAATCGCAGGTACTTTCCCCCACCTTTTTTCGTTTTATTGCCACTTTAAGCCTTAATATCCTATATTTTTGCGGCCGCATCCAAAATCCCCGTTTTGTTGTTGTAGCCTTCAGTAAATAAATACGTCTAAACGCCTTCTACGAACAGCCAATTCACTGGTTGAAACATTGCAAATTTCATATTAAACGATGTCCAATTTTTCTTTTCGCCCCAATACGGCGCTGATTTTCAGTCTGTTTTCGCTGTTAGCAACGGTTTCTTTTTCCCAAAAAGCTGGCCTTGAAGTGATCCGCTGTGAAGCCATCGACCGCACGCAACCCCTGAAAAACGTTGCCGTGGATGCCACTGGCCGCCGCTGGGCAGCCAACGGCAAAGGGGTTTTCCAGATAAAGGCCAATGACTTATCCACGCCCCTTACAATTGCGCCTGGCATGCGCAATGTGCTGTCGATCCACGGAGGAAATGCAGATTTCGCCTGGTCGGAAGCCAAATTTAAAGAAGAAGTAAAAACTCCTTGCAGTGTTACGGCAGCCTGGTACGACAGCAAAAACAAAGTGCTTTGGCTGGGCACCGATGAAGCCGGACTTTTCCAGTTCAGCACGGAACCCGATTTTAAAATGGTGCAACAATACCTGCCTGTCAATTCCAAACTAAAATCCAATAATATTACCCATCTTTTTCAGGACGCAACTGGGCGCCTGTGGGTAGGCAATGACAAAGGAATCATGTATGGCTCGCCCGGGCGCTGGAAAAGCGACCTCAATGGCTTTGCGGTACAGCGGGTACGCGAATACAATACTGTAATCTATGTATTGGCCGATGGCTTTATTTCCAAAGCCCCCGGCGGTGAAAAATGGTCGGACCTGGCCCTTCAGGAAAAAACAATAGAAGGTGAAATCAAGGATTTCGACATCGACGCAACGGGTAAAATGTGGATCGTTTCGGGCCATTTGACGCGTTTCGACATGATTGCCAGTACCTACGACGAGTTCAGCGGCCCGGAGTATTACACGAGTCAATACGGCAACTCCATTGCCATAGATTTTGAAGGCGGGGTATGGGTCGGTACCCAGGACAAAGGTTTGTTCAATGTAGACAAGGCCTCCAAAATGGTACTGAACGCTTATGTTGAAAAGCCCATCAGTTGCGAAGGCACTGGTAAAGATGCCGTGTTGATGGCAAAAGTCACGGGCGGCGATGAGCCTTACACTTATGTCTGGAGCGCAGGCCTGAGCGGGGAAAGCCCCAAAGATGTAGGCGCCGGCGTTTACACCGTTACCGTTACCGACAACAAGGGCAAAACCCGCACGGCCGATGTCAACGTTCCGGACTCCCGTTTGAAATTGAAAGTGCGGCAGAAAAAACCAGCCAGCGGCCCCGGTATGGCCGACGGCTCGGCAGAAGTCGATATCGCTACCAATGCCAGCGGAATAACGGTTGTTTGGGACAACGGTGAAGCAAAAGTAGTGGCCACCAAACTCCCTGCGGGAGAGCATAAAGTCACCGTGACCGACCCCAAAGGCTGTGTCATGACCCTTTCAGTCACCATAACCGAACTGGGCCAGCCCTTACAACTTACCCTTGGTGCAGAAAGCCCCATCAAGTGCACCGGCGAAAAAGCGCCCTTGTCAGCAAAACCTCAAGGCGGGAAACCGCCATACCAATATACCTGGAGCAACCCCGCGCTCACGGGTGAAAAACCGAGCGCCGCATCCGGAACCTACACTGTTACCGTAACAGATGCCACTGGCAGCAGTAAAACCGCTACGTTCAACCTGACCCAGCCCGACCCCATCAGCATCAACGTATTGGTGCAATCGCCGCCCAGTGCCGGCGGCGCCGACGGCAAGGCACTGGCCCAGGCCAAAGGCGGCACCGGGGTATATACTTTTGCCTGGGACAATGGTGAAAGCAGCTATACCGCCAGCAGGCTGACGGAAGGCATGCACAACATCAAAGCAACCGACGTGAACGGCTGCACGACCAGCGCACCCTTCGAAATGAAGGCAAAAGTAGATGCGCTGTCTGTTATCATTCGCGAAGCCCGCCCCATCAAATGTGCTGGGGGAAAAACCAACCTGACCGTAGCTGCTGTCGGGGGTAAAATGCCTTACAAAGACTACAAATGGCAGCCCTCCATACCTTCTATGGCTGAAGGTGTTGGCGTTGGAGAATACACGGTAACCGCAACAGATGCGCTGGGCACCACGGCAACCGCCAGCATCAAAATCCTGGAACCGCAAGAACTCGTAGCTTCTGCTATCGCCCAATCGGCCACCAGCCCCGGCATCGACGACGGCAAAGCCCTGGTGACGATCAAAGGCGGCACCGGCGCCATGTTCTTTAAATGGGACAACGACGAAATAACTGCTGCCACCTTACGCCTCTCTGCCGGTAAACATACCGTGACCGTTACCGATGAAAACGGCTGCACCGCTACTGCCACTGTCACCATTACAGAAGGCGTGCTTCCCCTCTCATTGGCCATCAACGAAGTGAAAAAAATAAAATGCGCCGGTGAAAAAGCCTCGCTGGAGGTACAGGTGACGGGTGGCAAAGGCCCTTACAAATATACCTGGAGCAACCCGGCCATCGTCGGTGGCAGACCCGATGTTGCGGCGGGCGAATACGTGGTCACCATGACGGATATGGCGGGAAGCACCAAAACAGCCAGTATTTCAATAACAGAACCCTCAACACCGGCGATCAGCCTTGAGGGCGTTGCGCCCGCTAGTGCCGGCAATAACGATGGCAAGGCCAGCGCAAGGGTGAAGGGCGGCACAGCGCCCTATTCCTACAAATGGAGCAACGGAGAAAGCCTGCCACAAGCAGTAAGGCTTAGCCCTGGCACACAAGGCGTTACTGTTACGGATGCCAATGGCTGTTCAACAAACGCTACCCTGATCCTGACCGAAGATGTGCTACCCCTCAATGCCGCCATTACAGCCGAAGCCAGCATC
>CAYVPM010000242.1:0-5468 GCA_964453475.1 uncultured Saprospiraceae bacterium
TTGCAAAAGCCGCCTGCCGATGGGGGCGCCCAGCAGCCCTGTCGTGTCGAATTGGGTGTTGTATTTCCTTGACCTGGAGTTTGAGCAAATGGCCCGGGAGCGGGAAGGCATCTATACCCGTTATGCCGACGACCTGACTTTTTCCTTCCCGCGCTCGCCGGAAGACGGCTTCATCGATTTGCTGCGCCATGCCTTGCTGAAAAACGGGTTTCAGATCAACGACAAAAAGTTGCGGCTCCAGGGGCGGCTGGAGCAGCCGGAGATCACAGGCTTGTGCGTGGGCAAGGGCCAGCGGCCAACGTTGTCGAAAAGCTACCTGAAAACGCTGAAAAAAGAGCTGAGCATCTACCGCTGGCTGCTAAGCGAAGCTTCGCAGCGCCGGGGGCTGTTCCTGTATTGGCTTTTCGAGCAGTTCCGCCGCTCGTTGGCTGGGCAGGTAGAGTTTGCGGGTTTTGTGCTGGGGAAAGGGGATCGGGGGTATTTGAAGTTGGTGGGGAAGTTGCAGTGGGGGTAGGGGCTAAAATCGATAGTCTGATTGCCAGGCATTTATATATTTGGTCAAATCTTCAACATGAGCATTATAAACCTTAATGGTCTCTCGTGATAGCTCTAGGATACCGTCCCACTCTTTCATTTCATTTTTCACAATTGGGTAAAGAGGGGCTAAATAAACCTCAAATTCAACCTTTGGGAAATAAGTGCCTGCGACAGAATATCCACCTATTGAAAACAAATAACGCAAATCTTCAACCTGCATTTTCACTTTACCCTCAATGCTTGTAAAAATCAGGGTATGAAAGCATTTATTGGATCTAGTTTCACTTCGCTTCCATCCAAAGAGTCCTTCATATCTTTTAGTATAAACAATTGGGGTAAAGCCCTTTGTTATGATTTTCCCACTTTCAAGGTCCTCATACCGTGTTGCCGAATATACATCATTGTATCTTAGCGCACACCACTCCTTAATCCTGCGATGAACGATTTTTTGAGGCACGCCTGGGCATTGAATAATGTAGGTAAAATCAATCGACTTTGAAGTAGTATCGTATGGAAGGAGCGGGTAGGATTTGCCATTGTCAGTAAGTTCATCTAATAGCTTTTTTTGAATGGCAGCGTCTGTTCCGATTATTTCCTTTGAAAATATCTTTTCATTGATTGCTGCGGTTTCTATGCTGTATTTTTGGGCAATGGCCATATGGAATGCCAAAAAAGCCATAGAAGAAAGAATTGTTTTTTTCATTTGATTGGGAAGTGTTGGTCGTGAAATATCAATTTGATTTAGCTTTGAAAATGATCGGGTAAAATAACTGTTCATATTCCATTTTGGATAACTCCTCCACAAAGAAGAATTTACTTGCCCCAGTTTTCTACAACCTCTCGCAGTTCCTTTGCCACTGCTGCTACAATTTGGTCTCTATTGGGTTGGCTGGCCATGAACTTCGCGTCCCGCGGAAGTCCTTGGATTTTCTCGAACGGCGAACCTTTGATATCAATTTCTTTAGTGAAAATTGGAACGATTTTCGTCTTGCCGGAATGGTATAAATCCATCGCTATTGGCACTTCAGTATTCCAGATGTACTCTGAATTCATAAAACCAACTGAAAGCATGAATAAAATGAGGTGCGAACCTTCGAGCCTTTGCTTGATCTCTGAATCCCATTCGGCACCGGGTATGATTTGGCGGTCTTGCCATACCTCAATCAAGCCCTGCCTTTTCATTGCAGCAAGGTGCATATCAAGTTCGCTCTTCCATTCCTCATCTTTATGGGAATAAGAAATGAATACTTTGAGCGGGAGTTTATCTTTCATGTTTTCTAAAATAACTGTGCTTAGCGGCGGGCCATAGTTTTTGCGGAATTCGAGGAGTTCGTTGAGCCGCCCGTGGATGCTAAGGTGGGAATTGGCATTGCCCATACGGGCGAAAATTTCTTGCTCGTCTTTCATTTTGCTGTCCTGAAACGGGTTTCCAGGTTTGGCATCGCCTACATATAACAGGTGTGCGAGGGGCATTTCCTGGGCGAGACGTTTCATTTCGTTTTTGTTGCCGAGGAGGCCGTGGCAGTTGAGGTCGTCAAACACTATGACATCGGAGTTTGTAAAACCATCCGGAATCGGGTCGCCATATTTCATAAATTCCCGATTCAGAAAAATGTTATCAGGAAAAATACGCCGCCAATCACTCGGACTTTTTGCACACTCGACGATTAAGATACGCTCCGCAATACCATTTATTTGGGGCTTAACCTCCAGCTTGTCAAGGGTTTGTCCCACGAATTCAAGGAGTGTTACACGGAGTTTATTGCGTTCCAATATATAATCCTGGCGTGAAATGGTACCATGCCTGTTATCTTTTGACAGGCCATTCAACGCTCCTGTGTGGTGAATCAATTCCAGATTATCTGGAAAGTGTTCTGCCAAGAGTTGGAGGCAGAATTCGAGATTGTCGTCAGCAAGAGCGGCTTGACAGTCGGTGCGGAGACGGGTAGAAGTTGGGTTTTGCATTAATTAGATTCATTACTGGATTTAAAATCAGATTTGTTCTTTAACCAATTTTTTATTTTTGGCTGAAGCCCAGAACTTATTTTGGACCATGCCAGATCATTATTTGGGTCGGCAATCGGTTCGTCGGAAAGAACTTGAATGTCATTATGGTCGAAAGGAGGGTCGTTGCTCCAACGGTGATATTCTCGAACAATAACAGCTAACACCAGCGATGTTTTCTTTTTTAGATTTTCTATAGCGAGATGAGCCATTTTCCTTGCCAAAACCTGAAACTTATCATCTCCCCCAATTAAGTCAGAGCTTACCAGAATGACGATTACATCAGCATTTTCAACTTTGCGTCTATAATCCTCATCTGTAGTTCCGCCTAAAAGTTTATTTCTGTCAAATGGGTCGGTAAAGAGCGAACCAGTTGGCGGAAATAGATGTTGCTTAGCCTTTTTACAAAAATCATCATCTGCTGGTGCATTAATTATTACGGAACTGAACTCGGGTTTTTTAACAATTGAAATATCATCCAATCGCTTCATGAGTCCACTTCCATAGCATTGTACTTTGGGTTCATATTTCTCTCTAAGATTCTCCAAATACTTATATTTAACACTGTAAGCGGATTGAATATCTTTAATTTTACACAAGTCACAAGTACAGATTGCCAATACATCTGTTTTTTCAATTCGGCTTTTAAACCAACTTATCAACGCCTCTAACTCATTCTTTGCTGAAATAGATTTCCAATTGCAGGAGATAATGAGTTGTTGAAGGGTCGGCTTTTTTTCAATTTCAATTTGAAAAGCTTCTTCATCCTCATCATATTTTTGAAAATAAATCCCACTATTCCAAATAAATCGCTTGAGCTTCGATTTTCTCAGTTCTGGGTTAGTGTCAGGCACCCAATTCTCATTCATATACTTGGGCATTTCCAAGTTATATTTTTCTTCATCACTAAGTTCAACCTCAGTATCTGAATTGAGCGCCTCCTCTAATTCATCTAATATTTCCACGACATCTGCTTTTACTGCAAATGCAAAACTTTGCATTTGCACAATAAATTCTTGAAAACAAAATTCGGGCAATGGTAAACATTCAGAAAATTGCAAACAAACAATTAGGTTGTCTTTTGGAGCCGATTTCCACTCTTTGGTTTCCGGCTTTTCCAAGTCAAGATACTCCTTTACAAATTCAATTCCCGGAAAGCCGCTTAACACTGCTTCCTGGTTTACATTAGCCTTATGTTCGACGTTTTTAGCCATAAAAAAAACTTCATATAAACCGCACAAACTCCACTGCCAAAATCTCCCCCTTCCCGTTGACATTTTTAACCCGAATTCGAGCAAATCGACCAACATCCTGCGGTTTAAATCCAGCCGGATATTTCACTAATACAATTGGCAGATTATCCTCCCGAACAAACAACTTAAACCGCCCCGGATTTCCGTCTTCTAAAAGCTCGGCATCCAATTCCGCCCCTTGTTTAAGGGAACCCCGCAGGAAGACCGGGCCTTCGGTTGCGGTGGGTTGCGCCGGAAAATCTGTGATCGTTCTATGATTTTCTACCTTTTGAGTAACCAATGTTCTCGCTGCACCAGCTTTTGGATCCTCTGCCCATTCGAGCCAGCCGAGCGGGCAAATAGCCCCAGCCCGGGTTGCCAACCGTCGTGAAGTCGGGAATCTGTCAGGATTGGCAAGATAGACTTGCCCAGGACGGCGGTTTTTCCAGGCACTTGGGCTGTCGCCGATGCCGAACAAATCCATGATGTCGGCGAATTGTTTTTTGTGTTTGGCAAGAAGGTGTAATACAACAGTCATGCCTTCAAACCCGGTTGCAAAACCAAGGTGCAACCGGGCGCCTGTCGCCGAAAGTACGGCTTCAGCCCCTGCATCGAGGTCGCGCGCCATCCATTTATCCCGTGCATTTTTGCTAAAATTATCCTTCCATTGGGTGAATGCTGCCGCTTGTGCATCACTGAAAACGCGGCAACAGCCAATGATATGGTCGAGTGCTTTTTGCCGAAGTTTTTGGGCTGCAGGGTTGTCCCATTTTGCATTTTTGGGCATGGACTCAAAATCCGATTCCTCTAAATTGAAAAGGGTTTTTGCTTTTTTTCGCCAATCAATAAAATGCGTTTCACGCCCTACAGCCGCGCCTTTTTCCCCGGCTTGGCGGTGCAACTGAAGCAAAAGCTCAATGTTGAAATCAAGCCGAATTTCAAGCGTCTGGCCAGGTAAAATAGCCTCAACCGCAGGAGCTTGCGTTTGACGCTGTCCTTCGAGGCCACCGCCCGCAAACTTGGCCTGTTTTTTCACCAAATAGAGGTCAATGTTTTCCATGCCCATGCCCTCGTTCGGTACAGCTACGTCGGAAACGAGCAGACATCGCATCAAATCGTCTTGTGCTTCCTGGAACCGGTGTTTGCCGCGTTCATCCACCATTTCGGCAAAAAAGGCAAGTTCTTCCAGTTTTTCTCCGAACCGTTTGAGATGGCGAGTTGGGTTGAAACGAAATTTCCGGGATATGGCCTCTTGTTTTTCCTGTTTGACGGTGGCGATGTTTTCTTCCAAAATTGTTCGCACCTGATTAAAGTCGGCCTTTGTTTCTAGAAAATGATAAAGCAAAGCCGTCCGGATACAACCCTTAACGCTCGATCCTGGCAAAAATGCTGCGCCGTCGGCGCCACGCTGAAACCCTCGGTATTCTTGTTTTTCCCGGTCCCCCTTTGAAACAGGTTGTTTTGGAATAGAAGGAGCTTTTTCCCGCAAAAAGTCAAGGAAGGCTTGTTCTTGCCGGAGTTCATTTTTTGCAAAGTCACGAAGATTGTGCTGTCGTTTTAGTTCCGACATCCTTTGGTTGAAATCCTTTCCATGGCGCGGATCAAGGCGGCGGCTTTGATCAAGCTCGACCATTTCATCCATGATGCGGCCCGACCATTGAACAAAGCGGTCGCCAGCCTCTTGCCCCATTTTTT
>CAYVPM010000243.1:0-5462 GCA_964453475.1 uncultured Saprospiraceae bacterium
GGAGTATGCTTTTGAGGTATGCTCGCTCGTTCCCGCAAAAAGCTCTTCGGGTGAAATAGTATTCCCGTCGGACTTCGACATTTTTTTGTTGTTCAGCAGCAGCATGTTGGTGTGCATCCAGAACTTGGCAGGGGCGCAACTGCAGGCGCCGAAATTTTGCGCTACTTCGTTTTCATGGTGCGGGAATTTCAGGTCGTTGCCGCCGCCATGAATGTCGAAGGTTTTGCCTAAATACTTGGTGCTCATAGCGCTGCACTCCAAATGCCAACCCGGGAAGCCTACGCTCCAGGGGCTTTTCCACACCATCAGGTCTTGTGGGCGAGCCTTCATCCAAATGGCAAAATCGGCGGGATGATCCTTTTCTTCCTGGCTTTTGAGTTCGCGGGTTTCGGTATAAAGGTCTTCGAGCACGCGCCCGCTCACAGAACCGTAAGTACCGGGGTGTTCGGCGGCAAACTTTGGCACGTTGAAATACACGGAACCGTTGCGCTCATAAGCCAGTCCGCGATTCAGTATATCCTGCACCATTTCAATCTGTTCGGGGATATGGCCGGTAGCCCGCGGTTCGATGCTGGGCGGCAGGGTATTGAGTATCCGCATCATGTCGTGGAAACCCAGGGTGTAGCGCTGGGCTACTTCCATTGGTTCCAATTGGGCCAGCTTCGATCCTTTCGCCATGCGGTCTTCGCCGTCGTCGGTGAGGTGGCCGACATCGGTGATGTTGCGCACATAGCGAACCTTATAGCCCAGGTGCAAAAAGTACCGGTGGATGACGTCGAAGCTGACGTAGGTGCGGCAATTGCCCAGGTGGGCATCATTATACACGGTAGGGCCGCATACATACATGCCGATATGCCCCTTTACAAGCGGCTCAAATATTTCTTTTTTCCCCGACAGGGTGTTGTAGACCTTTAGGTTACGAGATTCGCTCATATTTTCGTTGATCGTTTTTCGTTGACGTTGAAAGTTGTTCGTTCGCGCTGCACCTGCCAAGCACTGCAGTCATTATCACATTATCACATTATCAAATTATCACATTATCACATTATCACATTATCAAATTATCAAATTATCAAATTCCCTTCTCCGCCACCTCCTGCACCACTACACTTGCCATGTGCAAACCAAATAACGCAGGGATGTAAGAAGATGTTCCATAGAACGATTTTTTGAAGCGGCTGCCGTCGGAAAGCATCATGGTGGCACGGTCGACAAGTTCGGAGGAAAATACGACCGTGACCCCTCTTCTGACACCTTTTCGTTTGAGGCCCTTGCGCACTTGTTGGGCAAATGGGCAATTGAACGTTTCAGCAATATCCGCCACTTGCACTTTTGAAGGGTCGATTCGGCCGCCGGCGCCCATGCTGCTGACAACCCGCACCCCTTTTTGTTTGCAATCCACAATGAGGTATTGCTTGGGCTGGATGGAGTCGATACAGTCAAACACGTAGTCAAAATCCTTGCTGATCAGTTCTTTCACCGATTTGGGGGTCAGGAATTCTGAATGTACTTTTAGTTCCAATGCCGGGTTGATGTCGCGCATCCGTTCTGCCATGACCTCCGTTTTCAGTTTGCCGACGGTGCTGTGCATGGCGGGCAGTTGCCGGTTGGTATTGGACAGGTCGACGGTGTCGCCATCGACGATGGTCATATGGCCTACGCCTGCCCTGGCGAGGAATTCGGCGGCAAAGCTTCCTACTCCGCCCAGTCCTATTATCAGAATGTTGAGTTGGCGCATCCGTTCCAATGCTTCGTTGCCGAGCAACAGTTCGGTGCGTTGGAGCCAGGGCGCTGCCTTGGCTTGATTGGGAGTGGCAGGATCGTTCAACAATTTTCTCAGATCTTTGGCTTACAACTCTTTGCGAAGGCGGGCTACCGGGATATTCAATTGCTCGCGATATTTGGCTACCGTGCGTCGCGCAATGTTATAGCCTTTTTTCATCAATATGGATTTCAGTTTTTCATCAGACAGTGGCCTCCGTTTATTTTCGTCACCGATTACTTCACTGAGAATCTTTTTCACTTCCAGGGTCGATACCTCTTCACCGTCCTGGGTGCTCAGGCTTTCTGAGAAAAACTCTTTGAGGCGTTTGGTGCCGAACTCTGTTTGAACGTATTTGGAATTGGCCACCCGGCTCACGGTGGAGATATCGAGGCTGGTCACATCTGCGATGTCTTTCAGGATCATCGGCTTTATCTTCTTTTGGTCGCCGGTCAGGAAATACTCTTCCTGATGGTCCATAATGGCGCCCATGGTGAGCATCATGGTTTGCTGTCGTTGCTTGATGGCATCGATGAACCATTTGGCGCTGTCGATTTTTTGTTTGATGAACAGTACCGCTTCTTTTTCCTGTTTGGTGGGCCTGCGGTGTACGCGGCCATCGTGGAAGGCTTTGAGCATGTCGCGGTAGTGGTCGTTGATACGCAGGTCGGGGGCGTTTCGGGAGTTTAGGGTGAGTTCCAGTTCACCGTCGCGGTTGTTGACCAAAAAATCAGGCACCACGTAATTCAGCGCCCGGTCGCCTTTGGAGGCGAACCCGCTGGCTGGCTTTGGATTCAGCTTCAAAATTTCGTTTACGGCGTCCCGGAGGTCATCTTCTTCGATATTGAGCTGGCGGCAGAGTTTCTGGTAGTGTTTTTTGGTAAACTCGTCGAAGTACTGGTCGATGAGCCGTATGGCGATTTGTATGGTTATTTTTTCGTCATTCGAAAGATAGCCCTCATCTTGCCGGAGCTTGTTGTGGAGTTGCAGCAACAGGCACTCTTGCAGGTCGCGCGCGCCAGTACCAGGCGGGTCGAACTGCTGGATACGCTTGAGCAGGCGGGTAATTTCTTTTTCGTGGGTAGAGATATTCTGGCTGAACAGGAGGTCGTCGACCATCGCTGCGGGTTCTCGCCGCATGTATCCGTCGTCGTCGATAGAGCCGATGATTTGCAGGGCGATGGCATGTTCCCGCTCGTCACCGAGGTCGATCATGCCCAATTGTTGTTCCAGGTATTCGTGGAAAGTGTTTTCAAATGCGAGGGGCATGGTTTTTTCTTCCTGGTCACCGCCCCGGCTGTCGTCGCGGGTTTTGTAGGTAGAAGGGTCGTCTTCGATGAAATCCATCATGTAGTCATCGAGGTCGGGGCCGTCGTCATCGTTCAAGCTCACCATTTCCTCATCGCTGTAATCATCGGTGTCCCGGTCAGTGTCTTCATTGCCACCCTCGGAGTCGCTATTGCTATCGGTATCGGCTTCTTTTTCGCCCGCTTCTGCTTTTTTTTCCCGTTCGTGGTAACTCAGGTCGGCATCTGAAAGATCCATTTCCGACATGCCTTCATTGAGGTCGGCAATGTCATCACCTTCTTCAAGTGCAGGATTGGTTTCCAATTCCTCCTGGATTCGCTGTTCGAGGGTCGCAGTCGGAATCTGCAGCAGTTTCATCAGTTGAATCTGCTGGGGAGAAAGTTTTTGCTGCAGTTTTAGGTTGAGCGATTGCTTCGGACCGTAAGGAGATGCCATTTTTGCTGGGGATTACTTGCGTTTTTTATTTCATCAATTCCGATTTCTCAAATCGGCCATAGCAAACACGAGGCCAAATTTTATTTTTTTTGAAAACCAAATTTGAAAAATGATTAACTGCGGTTTATATTTTTGTTTAAATTTTTGACAATCAGTTTTTTGTCAAAAATTGATTGCTTTTAGGGAGCTAAAAGTTTTTTCAAAATAATTGGCAAGGATAGGGCAAAATAAGGAAATCTGGCATTTTTTTTCTTGCTAGTGGCAGACATTTTCAAGGGTCATTCGCATATCTTTCACGTTTTTAGCGGCTTATGCGGATATTTGCAGCTAGCGGCGATATACAATTGCCCCGTACTTTAACGTTTACCGCTTTCTTCGCCACACGCACAACCACTTTGCGTTGACCATATCAGTTTCCCATCATTATGAAAAATTCCCGCATCGCGTTCATACTGTTTTTACTATTCTTCATTGCATTGGTAGCGCCGGCTTGCAGCAAAAAAAGTGGCTGCCCTGCCAACGAGAGCCTAAAGCCGAGAATGGATAAAAAAGGCGCTTTTAAAAAATCGAAAGGCAGCAATTCCGACTTGTTTCCAAAAAAGATCCGCAAGAAAATGTAGAAACGAGCCATGTGCAAAACGGGTTCTTTCCAAGCTTTAAGGGTATTGGTTTTTTGCTCAACCCTGCTTTTTTTCGCCTGCAATGCGCCCATAACCAGGGTCGTATTCCATACGGAGATGGGCGACATGTCTGTTGACATCTTCCCGCATTTGCCCAGCCCGGTAAATATGGCCATTGAACAACTGGCCCTGGTCGGGCAAGACTCCCTTTCGATTGCCAAAGTGTTGCAAAGCGGGTTTATCCAGCTGAATTTTGAGGTGGCGATGCCGAAAATAAAAACAGGCCAGGATCGGGCGCCGACCAGCGGCGCTTTTGTGCTGCACAAAGGGCGTTTTTATATCGTTCAGGGCCGGGCGCATACCGATGATTCACTCGACAAGTGGGAGCAAGGCAGTGGCCGGAAAATACCCCAGGATTTCCGAGAACTTTACAAGCGGCATGGCGGCGCTTTGCAATTGGAAGGCAATTGCCTCGTATTGGGCAAGCTGGCCGACGGCATCGCCACCCTCGACCGCATCGCGGCCATTCCCAGCGATGCCGAAGGGCGCCCGCTGCGGTCCGTTGCACTCCGGTTGGAATGTTTGCGGTAAGCCCCGGATTCGCCACTTCAAGACATCTTTCAGGCATTTTTTCCAAATTTTAACAGAACTAAAGATACCTTTGATTCCCCTCGCCAGCCCATTTGCCAAATCATCCGATTATAAAATCTTCAAATTAATTCCCATGCGCATCCGTTCGTTACTTCAGTTGCTTTTCCTTACCCTACCCTTCCTCCTTGCCGCCCAGCCAAAAATCCAGTTCGTCAACTGGGCTTCCGGCTTCGACCGCCCTGTGGACATTGCACATTGTGGTGACAGTCGCCTGTTTGTGGTGGAGCAAGACGGCCTTATCGTGGTTGTTGACAGTTTGGGGATAAAGATTGACACGTTCCTGAACATCGACCCCAGGGTGAACTCCACCAACAATGAACAAGGGTTGTTGGGACTTGCTTTTCACCCTAATTACAAAGTAAACGGTTATTTCTATGTCTATTACACCAAAAACACCGGCGGAGCCACCCAGGTTTCGCGCTTTTCCGTAATGCCCGGAAACCCCAACGAGGCCGACCCAAACAGCGAATTTTCCATCTTTACGACCCCACAGCCATACAACAACCACAATGGCGGCTGCATAAAATTCGGCCCCGATGGCTATCTGTACATTGGCTTGGGCGATGGCGGCTCTGGCGGCGACCCGCAAGGATATGGCCAGCGGAAAAACACTTTTTTGGGTAAAATACTCCGCATCGACGTAAACAACAGCAGTCCAACAAATCCCTACGCCGTGCCGTCAGACA
>CAYVPM010000244.1:0-5450 GCA_964453475.1 uncultured Saprospiraceae bacterium
GACGCATTCTTTGTCGGGGTGGTTGTGGTAGCCGCAGGGGCAGGGTTGCGTTGCATAGTTGTAAAATCCAATTACGGGGTAAAAGACCCATTAATCCTTCATATCCGGTCGAATTGAATACTTTGGGAGATCATCTTCGCAAAGCGCGCCTTGATCGTGGGTTATTTCAACCCGATGTGGCGGCGGTTCTAAAAGTTTCAACGGATATGGTAACCTGTTGGGAATTGAATCGAAACCAGCCTACCGCCAAGTTCGCCAAGGCAATCATTGATTTTCTTGGTTACATACCTTTCAAGAGTGATGACCTCTCTCTCGGGAAGCAGTTGTACTATGCCAGACTTATCACTGGAAAAACGCAAAAAGAGGTTGCTGCTTTGATCGGCTGTGATGCCTCAAATTTGAGGAAAATTGAGTTGGATCAAAGGAAGCCTGGAGTGGAGACAAAAAGGAAAATTGAGGAGTATATCAATACTACCGGATGATTTTAGCAATCATAGTAGGTGGTTATCTTTATGTTTTACCTTTGCCATAATCAACTCAAAACATATGGAAAATTTAGAAAATAATAACGTTGATTACGTAACTGCGGCGATTAAAGGTGGCTTGGGTGTCGTGCCATTTGTAGGGTCTGCATTAGCAGAGGCATTTACTGTTGTGATTCCAAACCAACGGATGGATCGGTTCCAAAAATTTATTTGTGAACTGAATGAGAGAATAAAGACCCTTGAAGAAACTCAGTTAAGAGAACGGTTGAAAAATCCTGAACGGTTGGAATTTCTGAGCGCCGGTACAATTCTTGCATCTCGCGCCGTCTCCGATGAACGACGTGCTTACTTAGCTAATTTGGTATCCCAAGGAATCACGAAGGAAAAAATCGAATTTGCAGAAGAAACCCACTTCATGAGAATTCTTGAGGAACTGAATGATATCGAAGTGATAACACTAAGGTATTACCTGCATTCTGAAAAAGATGGCGACGAAACTTTCAGGAAACGTTACCAAAATATATACTCAGTACCTCAGTTATCAATGGATTCAACTGACGAGGAGTCTGAAAAAGGAGCAGTGCAAATGAGCTATCGAGTTCACCTTTCTAGTTTAGGTCTCTTGCGACAGACAAATATTATCAATAAACCCGGGAACAATGTCATTCCACCCGAAAAAGGACAGTATAAAATTACAAACTTGGGGAAATTATTTCTGACGAAAATCGGCCTTTTAGAACCATTTGAAGAAAAACCAAATGATTTCTTTTAACTACCCTTTGTTCATAAAGATCAGTGGCAATTGCATTGGCCGAGTTTAGGTTACCTTATTTTCAAAAAATGTAATAATCTCATTTTCTTCCTGGGAACGTTCACCCTCTTTCGCTCGTATCTCGAGATATTTTGAGTACAGTTCAGCTAAGTGCGAAAGAAAATCCTTTTGAATGGAATTGAAATCACTTGTATAAAATTGGATTAATTCTCCTGAAGAAACGTAATAGGACTTTTCTGTAGGAAAGACTTGCACATCAACTTTCAAATGTTCATTTAATTTGATTTGATCTTTACCCGCGAAGAAAGAAGTCACTTCATAATTGAATTCATTTTTTTGAACAGCAAATAAATCAGAACCAATATTATCTGTGTTGATTGTAATTTTTTTCTTTTTTGAAGAAATCGGCATAATAAATTGAACCACCTCTATGGTATCACTTTGATCTTCCCGTTCTACTGGTGGTAAGATTCTTTCAATTGTCGATTTAGGCAACCTTTGAAATCTTTTTTTTCGTTCAAAGGATGATGTAGTCAACGAAACAGTATAATCATCGTTGTTTATACTGTCTATTAGCGGTTTAAAAATTAACCTCCTTTCAACATCAGAATATTTTTCAAGAAGAGATTCAATGGCCATGCCAGACATGAAATCAAAATTAATAACCTCCTCCTTGTATTGAGGAAGTATATTTTTTCTCCATTCGATAACATCCGGAATTTCAACTCTTTCATTACCCATCAAAGTATCGGCTGAAACTCCCACACTGAAACTTTTATATTCCAGCCCCACCAAACGCAGGCCAGAGAATTTTTCAACGTATTTATAAACCTTTGCTCTCGCTCGATCATTCAATTGCTCACGGAAACGCTTGAAAAAATCTACCTGCAAAAAGTTGAGATAGGATTTATTCAAATTGTTTAAAAAGTCGGTAATGTCTTCGATCCCCAGGGTTTTGCTGAATGTTACTTCATCCGATTCGAGTTTGAAATACATTGCATTTGACTTAAGTATCTCCATGTAATTAGAGACATCATAGATCAACTCATTCGGCTCCTTGTCGTAATAACTAGCAAGTGTTTTTGATGCAAATTCAAGTGCTTGTTCATAATCTGATGTACTGGTATCAATCGGTACTGGAAAAGAAAAATTTGGCTCAAATCCCATCTCCACAGGTGGTTTGAAGAATGTGAACTTAGGCGACGATTTAAACTCAGACCATCCGCTTTTGATCAGAAAATTTATTAAATCTCTGTTTGTCATGGCTTTAGAACAGTTTGAGCTATGGGATCAAATTTACAAAAAGATTGGGGATTGTATTAAGGTCAATTACTTGGTCTAAGGGTATGTTGATCCTTTTTGATGTTGTGTTTTCTGTTTCGGTAGCATCTTCTTCGGGAAGATACCAGTAGGCATGTTTTTTTATCACCACCTGTTCGGTGTCGCAACATACCCAATCATGTTCGTCTTCTGGGAGAACAAAAAGAATCAGGTATAGTGGTACGCTTGAGTTCCTTCTAGCAATTAAATCATTGAAAGTTTTAGCTTCAAGATCAAACGTTATTCGATCTTCCAATCGGGTAATTCCACGTTCTGTTGTAGCTTTTACTTGCAGCCAGAGTTGCTTACCGGAGTCAAAAATTCTCAGGTTACCATTGGGCTCAGTTCTTCTTGTAACTTCCAACACTAAAAAATCGGTGCCATGATCGGGACTGATCTTTTGAATTTTGTTACCTCTTCGGCACACAATAGTTGATAAGTAGGAGGATGAAATGGCCTCCTTGATTTCATTTTCGGTCATATCCTGGCTGTTCTGGTAAAAGGAGGTTAAATTCTATGGGTTATCCCTGAAAGGGACGAAATTGTTTGTTTCTGTAACCTCAAACTCCCTCGCCTTGGCATTATAACGGCACTTTAGTTTTACATAAAACTTCACAGTTGCATAGCCCCAACTATTTTCTTTTAACCTCTCCTGAACACGTGCCCATCCAGTAGGGTTAATCTCAAAATCATCTCCAGAATAGGCGTCCTTCTCTTTGGGCATGTCTTTTATGGTAAGAGTGGTGACACCTTCTACTTTCTTGATCTTAACATCACCAACTTTTTCTAGTCCGGAGAGTTGACCCTCCATATGCAGTTTAACAGATTCAATTAAAGGTTCCATAGGATTTTGATTGAGGAAATATTTTTAGTTTGACAATATTCTGTAATATCTATTTCTGATCTTGATTGATCTCGTTAGGCAAAAAACCGGCAATTTTTTCCAATTCTCTCCTCGTGGCTATGTTTTTCAAAGGGGCCTCGGAGTAGTTTTTGCGCCATGCACTTGTTCTCCCATTTCAGCTCAGCATCTCGTAACTGGTCGAGCAGTTGAAGCTCTATGTTCTCCAAGAATACAATGCTGGCACTTTTTTGAAATGCAGGATTGACCTGTTTTGACAGCGAAGCGGCTGGGGTGTTGCTTTTCATTGTCCTGAATTTTATGCACAAATATATATGGTGTGCTACTATTCCACTTCTTTATCTTTTCTCCTCATAGAAGCAAGAATCACATCCTTCAAAGCCTTCTGTTGACTTGAAGCATCAGATGACCCGGTGTAGTTCAACTTCACTCGATACCCCTTAGCTCTAATCTCACTTGGTTGAGGTTGTTGTGCGAGTAAAAGATCAAGCTGGTTCACGAAATCATCCTTCGACACAAAAAATAGTCGGTTATGAAATGCGTGACTAATTTCGGAAACCGCCAATGTGCGAATCCCATTCAGATGCACAGGGTCATTCGAGATCATAAATACCAATGAGTATCCAGCAGTAAAGCACTTCTGAATATTTTGGACTTCATACTCTACCGTATTGGTCACTGAAATCTCGCAGGCAATTCTTAGGTCATCCCGAAGCAAACTCACATCCACCTTCCCGGCATAGTCATTTACGGGTTCCTCCATAACTGCTTTGAAATTTCTCGCCTCGGCCAAGTTTTTTATATATTCTTGGATAAACCGGTGCTCTCGTTGCTTTTCCTTTTCAACTTCTTTCTCAACGAATTTTTGTGCTTCAACCTGGAGATCAGTTTCTGATTTAGGTTTTTCTTTAGGTAGTTCAATGGGTGTAGTAATCTCTGCCTTTGCTTCCTTAACTACTTCTGTGATTCGTACTGGTTTTGTAGGAATCCTTTCAACTTGCAAAGCGTCTTTCAATATTTCTTCAACAGCACTTTGATGGAGAGCATACGTTGTCCGGGAGTGATCTACGACTGTTCGTTGCTTACCTTCTGCAATTACGGTCTCAACTTTGGGAGCAAGGTCAAAAGACAAATTGAAATCATGATCCTTTTGACCAACTCGGGCGATGGCTTGGCCAACTCCTAAACTTTGTAAATCAGTTGCATCGAAATATGAAAATCCATCTTGGAGTTTTGCAGCATCCTTGTCTCCACATCGGAAACATACCCGGATCGCTGGATTTGATAACACCGAATTTGCAAGTTCGGTATCCTTTACCGCCAATTGATCCAAGTCTTGGTGAGCAAGAATCAAACCTAATCCATATTTTCTCGCACCGGAGAGAATGGCTGACATGGAAGGTGTGATGAAGTTCTGGAACTCGTCGATGTAGAAATAGAAAGGAGTGCGCTGTTCTGGGGGTAGATTCTGGCGTGATTGGGCTGCCTGGTGAAGTTTAGCAACAAAAAGAGTTCCTAAGAGATAACTGTTTTCTTCGCCGATTGATCCTTGGGCAAGTTTTACTAAAAGTATCTTTTGACTATTAATAATGTCTGCAAAATCAAGCCCTTCCTTTTGCGCCATCATATTCCGTACGATCCGTGGCCGCAAGAAAGTATCAAGACGTGTAAGAATCGGTGCCACAGAATTCTGTCGAAGCAAAGCAAACTCATGCTTCCAGTAGTAGATGATGTTTGGATCGTCAACAGTTTCGAGGAATTTGTTTCTGAAACTGGTCTCAACCAAGAACCGCCTAAGATCAATCAGTGTTCCACCGTTCTTGCTTTCAAGTATCGCATTGATCGCATTTGCTAATACCGAAGTCATTTGGTCACCCCAGGAAGTGGCAAACCGTCGGAACAAAGCCACCATGTCAGAAGACAAGATTATCCGTTCCACATCCGAATGAGCCGAAAGCAGATTGAGGCCAATTGGATACTCGCTGTCTGATGGATCTACCAATACAACATC
>CAYVPM010000245.1:0-5431 GCA_964453475.1 uncultured Saprospiraceae bacterium
GAGGAAGCTTCGCCCACACCGGGGAAGATGACCCGGTCTGCCTGCTGTATTTCCAGTGGGTCATCTGTCCAGATGGCGGTGGCGCCGATGCGGTCCAGGGCAAACAATACTGATTGGATATTGCCTGCATTGTATTTTATGACGGCTGTTTTGCTCATAACAGGCCTTTCGTTGTGGGTAGTACCTGGTTGTTGGGATCCCTTTTTACGCTCATTTTGATGGATTTGGCAAAGGCTTTAAAAATGGCTTCGATCTTATGGTGCTCATTTTCCCCTGTTGCTTTTACGTGGAGATTGCAGCGGGCGGCATCGGAAAAGGATTTAAAAAAGTGCAGGAACATTTCAGTGGGCATATCGCCGATGCGTTCACGTTGAAACGTGGCTTCCCACACCAGCCAGGGCCGCCCGCCAAAGTCTATAGCTACCTGTGCCAATGCATCGTCCATGGGCAGGGTGAAGCCGTAGCGCTCGATGCCGCGTTTGTCGCCGAGTGCCAGGGCAAATGCTTCGCCGAGTGCCAGGGCTGTATCCTCGATGCTGTGGTGCTCATCAATATGCAGATCTCCTTTTGTTTCGATTGCAACATCGAGGGCGCCATGTCGCGCCAGTTGGTCGAGCATGTGGTCGAAAAACCCAAGGCTGGTATGGATGCGGCTTTCTCCGGTACCATCGAGGTTCAGGTCAATCAAGATATCTGTCTCCCTGGTGGTTCTGCGGTGTTGAATCTTCCTGGGGGGGAGTTTGAGGTACCCGTAAATCTGTTCCCAATGTGCCGCGATCAGCGCTATGTCGATATTCTGGACTTCCGGATTGTAAACGCCGCCCTCGGCGTGTTGGAGGACAGCACCGGGAACAGCGGCAGCGCGAATGGCTTCGTCGTTTCGGAGGAGGATACCTTTTGCGCCCAGGTTTTTGGCCAGTTCCATGTCTGTCAGCCGGTCGCCCACGACAAATGATTTTTCCAGGTCCCAGTGCCCATTCAGGTATTCGGTCAACATGGCAGTTCCCGGTTTTCGCGTTGGCCGATTCTGGTGTTTGAAGGAGCGGTCGATGAATACCTTTTCAAATACGACACCTTCATTTTCAAGGGTTTTTAGCATTTTGTGGTGCGCGGGCCAAAAGTTATCTTCCGGAAAAGCGTCGGTGCCCAGGCCATCCTGGTTGGTTACCATGACGAGGGTGCAATCCAATTCGCGCGCGATACGCGCCAGGTTGACGATAGCCCCGGGTAAAAACTCGAGTTTTTCCAGGGAGTCTACTTGTTGATCGGGCTGTGGCTCCCGGATGATGCAGCCGTCGCGGTCGAGGAATAATATTTTTTTCATGGGAAACATGTTTTATCCATATTTGGCTGCCAGCAATGACAGCAGTTTGTCATTTTCATTTGGCGATCCCACGGTAATGCGCAGACAATTTTCGCAATGGGTTTCGCGGCTCCGATTGCGCACTACGATTTGATGTTGCGCCAGGTAATGGTAGATTTCATCGGCGTTTTCCACCTGGATCAATAAAAAATTGGCGTTGCTGGGGAAAACAGTTTTTACGGAGCTTATTTGTTGTAAGGCCAGGCTCAAGCGCTCGCGCTCGCGCACGATCTGGGCAACTTTTGTCGTCACCTCGGCTTCATTCGATAGTGCTGCGGTAACCAGTTCAATGGTGCATTGGTTGAGGTTGTAGGGGTGTTTTACGTTTTGGAACAATTGAATGATTTCCGGGTGGGCATAAGCGGCACCCAGGCGTAGTCCTGCCAGGCCCCAGGCTTTCGACATAGTTTGGAGCACTACCAGGTTGGGAAATTCAGGCAGCCGGGTAAGCCACGACGGATGGGGAGAAAAATCAACGTAGGCTTCATCCACCACCACAAGCCCGGGAAATGTGCTCAGCATTTCCAAAATAAAATCTGCGGGCAGACACTGGCCGGTGGGGTTGTTGGGAGAGCACAGGTATAACAGTTTAGAGTGTGCGTCCATGGCGGCCTTTACGGCTGCTGTATCGGGCGTAAAATCGGCGCGCAAAGGCGCTTGCCGGATAACAGCTCCATGAATATTGGCCTGCACCACATACATGCCATAAGTAGGGGGCATCACCAGAATATTTTCCCTGCCGGGCGCGACAAATATCCGGAGCAGGAGATCGATGGCTTCATCCGAGCCGTTGCCGAGAAAGATTTGTGTCGCCTTAACGCCTTTTAATTTGGCCAGGGCATCCTTCAGGGAACGTTGATGGGGGTCAGGGTATCGGGAATAATCCGTTTCAAGCGGGCTTCCCAGGCTATTCTCATTGGCATCGAGCAAGATGCGGTGGCTCGGGGTAGCGAAGTCGGGCGCTTCGTCGCGGGCCGAGCTGTAAGGTTTCAGGTCCCGGATATTGGGCCTTGCCAGATTAAGGAAGAACGAAGTTTGTGTCATGATTTTACATTTAAACGCAAGGTTACTGCCCTGGCATGGCCCTCCAAACCTTCTGCTTGGGCCATGGATGTGATGACAGGGCCTATTCCCGACAAACCTTCAGGGCTTATTTGCTGGAAGGTCACTTTTTTCAGGAAACTGTCGAGTGATACCCCTCCGGTAGTGCGCGCGAGGCCACTGGTCGGCAGCGTGTGGTTCGTCCCTGATGCGTAGTCGCCGGCACTTTCCGGGGTGTAGTGGCCTAAGAAAACAGAGCCAGCATCCTCCACTTTGAGCGCCCATTTTTGAGGTTCATCTACGGACAGGATAAGGTGTTCCGGGGCATAGGCATTGGCCCAGGCAAGGGCTTCTTCCAGGTCATTTAACAGGATTGCATGGCTGTTTTCGAGCGATTTTCGCGCAAATTGACGCCGGGGCAAATCGGCAAGTTGTCCGGATAGTGTTGCTGCAACAGCCTGGATCAGCGTTTCGGAATCAGACAGCAACAGCACCTGGCTATCGAAACCGTGCTCTGCCTGGCTGAGCAGGTCGGCTGCAACAAAGTCCGGGTTGGCGCTGGAATCGGCAACCACACAGACCTCTGATGGGCCCGCCAGCATGTCGATTGCCACCCCATCGAGGCTGACCAGCGCTTTGGCTGCGGTAACCCAGGCGTTTCCCGGGCCGAAAATTTTCCAAACCCTGGGAATACTTTCTGTGCCGTAGGCCATGGCGGCAATGGCTTGCGCGCCCCCGACTTTGTAAATCTGGTCGATGCCGCACAGCTTTGCGGCAAAAAGCACGGCAGGGTGTATTTGGTGATCGGGTTGCACGGGGCTGCACAATACAATATCCCTGCACCCGGCCAACTGAGCAGGCACGCCCAGCATGAGCACGGTAGAAAAAAGTGGCGCCGTGCCGCCGGGAATGTACAGCCCGACTTTGCTGATAGGCACACTTCTGCGCCAGCAAACTACGCCCGGCATGGTTTCGACGGGTTTTTCTGTGGCCAGTTGGGTGGCGTGAAACCGTCGAATGTTTTCGTATGCCTGGCGGATAGCAGCCAGCAAGCCATCAGACAAGACCGCGGAGGCTGCCTCGATCTCGGCTGCATCTACCAAAAAGCTGTCGGGTGCAAAACCTTCAAATTGAAGTGCCAGGCGCCGCAATGCCGCATCGCCCTCCGATCTGACAGCGTTGAGAATTGCTGCGGCATCGCCGCGCAGTTGTTGTTCCATGCCGTCGCCCGGCCGTGCCAGGATGCGTCCTGAAGCTGAAAGGGTCGGATATCTTAATATTTTCATCATCAATATAACAATTATTTTTCTGGCTATACCACTCAGGTTACACGATCATCCGCTCGATCGGCACCACCAATATTCCCTGGGCGCCGGCGGATTTTAGCTGTTCCAATACGTCCCAAAAAATGCCTTCGGGCACAACGCTATGCAGGCTGCTCCAGCCAGCTTCGGCCAGTGGGAGTATCGTCGGGCTTTTCATGCCCGGGATGATGGCGGATATTTCATTCAAGCGGTGGTTGGGGGCGTTCAAAAGGATGTAGCGGTGCTTTTTTGCATTTCTGTTGGCATCCAAACGAAACAACAGCCGTTCGAGAATATCCTGCTTGCTGGCAGACAGTTCCTTGTTGGCAATCAGGATCGCTTCTGATTCGAGTACGGTAACCACTTCGCGCAAACCATTGGCGAGCAGGGTGCTGCCCGTGCCGACGATATCGAAAATAGCGTCAGCCAGCCCCAGGGAGGGCGCAATTTCAACAGCGCCGCTGATTTCGTGCAATTCAGCGCGCAGGCCATTGGCTTTCAGAAAGCCTTCGAGGATGCGCGGATAACTTGTGGCAATTCTTAATTGTTGGAGGGATTGCAAGCCCTGGAAGTTTCCGTTTTTTGGTACAGCGATGGACATGCGGCATTTCCCAAAACCAAGCTTTTCGATGGTGCGCACGGATTTTTGTTTTTCAAGCAACACGTTTTCACCGACGATGCCCGCATCGACGACGTTCCCTTCCACGTATTCCGGAATATCGTCGTCTCTGAGAAAAATGATCTCCAGGGGAAAATTGGAGGCCTGTGCGCGCAGCAGGCGGTTGGGGGTACTGTTGAACGACAAACCGGCATCGCGTAAGAGGCTGATGGAATCGTCGAAAAGGCGACCGGATTTTTGAATGGCTAATCTAAGCATGAATGAAATGTTTGTATGTGTGGGTAAAGGGCAAAAAAAAACCGGCTTGCCGTTGGGACGACAAGCCGGTTTTGGTGCATTTGCATGACGCATTTAACGCATCAACACCCTATCGCTTGCCTGTTGCAGAAAGCGATGGTGGTGGTGCATTGAAAATGACATCGTAATAATCATGCGGTAAAGGTATAGGTGTTGTTTGTGTAATAGAAACAGCCAGGCGTTATTTTTGTTCCAGATCAGAAAAAACAATGAGAAATTTGCGCATGGATTCATGAATTGACCCAAAAAACAAAGTTGGTACTGTGTTTACTGGTTCCATTTCAAAGTGCCCATCATCCGGTCCAAATCTGCCCGCATAAAATCTACAACAGGAGCCAGGGAATCCGGCCTTGCCTCGGTATTGAAATACAAAGCGCCGCGCAAGAAGTTTTTGGTGGAATCGGTCAGGAAAAACTGATAGGATGAAGCGGCTGGCCCTTCCACGTTGAACACCACGCCATACACATGGTCTTCCGGCCGCTCTACCTTCATTTCCTCGATATAACTCGCCTTGACGTTGTGCTTGTTGGTCATTTCGTAGGCATCTTTCACCAGCTCGTCAAAATCTGCCCGGGTTTTTATGGGGTTGTAGCTGCAGAAAATCTTGGCGTTCAGCTGCTTCACCGTAATGTTGAACCAACAATCGTGCTTCGCTTTTTCATCAAAATAGGTGGTGTCATGCTCAATTATAGCATACACAGGTTGATCAAAAGTAAAAGCACAATAGGTTTCATCAAAAGGTTTGTATGCTTTTTGGGGATACTCCACACGCGGGTAGGCGCGGGGCTTTGGCACGGGGGTGTAATC
>CAYVPM010000246.1:0-5391 GCA_964453475.1 uncultured Saprospiraceae bacterium
GGGTCACCGTATAAAATGATAGCGGCTGATGCAAATAAAAGCAACACCATTACAACATTTGATATCGTGGAGCTGCGGAAACTGATCCTTGGAATTTACCAGGAACTCCCCGCCAACACTTCCTGGCGCTTTTTTGACAAGTCAGAGCAGTTTTCAGACCTGAACAATCCTTTTTTTGATATCAGTCAACCGAGTGTTAATTGGGAAAGCATCGACTGCATCGAACTGCCCGCACCTGACCTGGATTTTGTAGCCGTCAAAATTGGGGATGTAAACAATACAGTTGTGCCCAACAGGCCTGAAAAGCGCCCTGTGTCCCTTATTTCCTGGCCCGCCTTGCGCCCTGCTGCTGGCGAGGTGATCACGCTCCCCGTTTATTACGAGGGCGCAAATACTATAGAAGCCCTGCAAATGGGCTTGCGGTTTGACCCTGCACAACTTCGATTCCTGGGTGCTTCCCAGGGTGATTTGGACAGCTATTTGCCCGGCAATTTCCATGTGGAGCCCGAACTGGGGCAGATACGCACCCTCTGGTTTCCTATGAACGAAAATTGGGAAAACATTGCCCCGAATACCGTACTATTTTATCTCAGTTTTGAAGCCATAAATGCTGTCGCTGATGCTTTGCCCCTGCAATTGGACAAAACGCTGTTGGATGCTGCAGCCTGGGCTGCAGACGGACAAGAGTTTTCACTTGAGCCAAGTGCGCCTGTAAGTGAACGTTTTGAACAAAGCAGTGAACTGCTTGCTACTTTGCGTCCTACGCCCACAACAGGGCAAGCCATATTGAGCATAGCATCGCAGACAACAGAACCCTGCCGGATTGCGCTCTATGATGCTTTTGGAAAACAATTGGTTTTGAAGGAAATAACCCTCGAAAAAGGCAGGCATGATGTTTCGCTTCAGGAAGCGGAGGGCCTGCCTAACGGGGTGTATTTGTGGAAGGTGTTCACCCGAAGCGCCAAAACGCAGGGACACCTGATCAAAATTTAGGGAAACTGACTTGAGGGCCCAAAAGTTCTGGATTTACGAGTTGTTTCACAATCCCCTTGAGCGGGCTCGAACCGAGCCCGCTCAAGGGGTCAAACCTTGATTCTCATGAAAAAATTGATACTCCTGGCCATGATCCTCGGCCACTTTTCATTAGCATCCCAAACCCGCTTTTACGTAAACCAATCTGCCACTGGCCTAAACACCGGCCTGAGCTGGCAAGATGCTTTCACACAGCTAAATGCAGCGCTTTCCACCGCCCAGGCAGGCGATGAGATATGGGTGGCTCAAGGCACCTACTACCCCACTTCCGATACAGACAGGAGCAAGTCCTTTACCCCTACCAGCGGCATAAAACTCTACGGAGGCTTTGCGGGCAGCGAAACGGATATCAATCAACGCGACTGGCAGGCAAACCCTGCTATACTTAGCGGCGACATCGGCGTTTCTGGCGACAGCACGGACAACAGTTACAATGTCGTCTTAATGCTCCAGCCAGACTCGACAACCGTGCTGGACGGATTTGTCGTCGCTTATGGCCAGGCGGACAATGTGGCCATGTCTGCCCACAACAGGGACAGGTTTGTCTGCGGCGGCGGGCTCTACATGGAAGCCGGTGACTGGGACGCATTTGCGACGATACAGCATTGTCGGTTTTACAAAAACACCGCTTATTCCCAGGGCGGCGGCGTAATGTTGAACGGCACCCTGGATGGGCGGGTGGCGCCCAGATTTAACAACTGTATATTTGAAAGCAACCGTGCCGGAGATTCTGGTGGCGGGTTGAGCAGGTACGGCGGCAGCGGGATTGAACGTGGAGCGGAGTTGAAAGGCTGCACATTTGTGAAAAACAGCGCCGATAAAAGGGGCGGGGCGCTCTATTATGCCGATACAAAAGGCATCAACACTGTTGGTATAAAATCCTGTGACTTTAAACAGAACTATGCCAAGTTAGCCGGTGGAGGGGTGTACCTTTCTTTAGGCAAGCAGGAGACCGGTGGCGTTTATGTCCACAATTCCAGCTTTACAGAAAACAGCTCTGATGGCGCCACGGCATTGATCTTGTTTACCAATGGCCTGGATTTTGATGGGAATTTTGAACTGGACAGCTGCGCTTTTGATGGCAATATTGGTATAGGGTCGAATAATAACAGTTCTGTGGTTTATAACGATATTTTAAGCACTGTCGGGTCTGAAATTAGCATGAAGAATACAAGTATGTCCCGACATAATAAAGTTCTACACTTAATAGGCTGGGAAAATGCAAAGGTGAAATGGCTGAACAACGTAATTAATAACAATAACAATATTGCTGGAACAGCCTTGATATTGTCGACCGCGACAAGCAATACCTTTGCAAATTGTTCTTTCACAAACAATCAGGTTAGACAAATTTTGTACAAATCACTTGCAAGTGGCGCTAACCTCCATCCCTTAAAATTCGAAAATTGCACATTTGAACTTAATAGTATGCTCCTGGCATATTTCGGTGTATCCAACTCCAAGTCAGTCAGAGTGACAAACTCTTCATTTTTGTTCAACGATTTTCAAACGCCAAACCTGATCCAATTTATGGGTTTCAATAACGTGGATTCTTTGCTCCTGTACAACAACCTGATCACGGATTCACTGTACCATTATTCGTTCATTTACTCTTTCACCGACCCCAAATATGTCTATTTGTCGCACAACTTCTTCTCTAAGTTCAGCTGTAGCGGCCTGCCCGTCAACACCCATTGCGGCCCCGGGCAACCTGTTCAACTTCGACCCGCAATTCATCGATCGGGCCAATCATGACTACCGCCTCCACCCCTGCTCACCCCTCATAGACGCCGGCTCCAACCTTGCCGCCGCAGGCCTGCTCAGCGATATCTCCGGCGCCCCCCGAATACAGGGCGGCACGGTAGATATAGGCGCGTATGAAGCCCCCGGCTTTGCCCTTTCCGCAGCCCCCAGTGTCCTGCCCGCCTGCACGGGCGCGAACGGCGGCGCCATAACCATAGTCCCCGCCAACGGCTGCGAACCCTACACCTACCAGTGGATGCCCGCCGCCGGCAACGGCCCGGAAATCACCGCCCTGCCGCCGGGCAGCTACAGCTACACCGTCACCGATGCGCGGGGCAGGTTGCTGTCCGATACGCTCAACATTGTAACCGCCCCCAACCCCCAGCTCACGCCGGTCGCCCACGATGTACAGTGCGGTTCCCCACTGGGCGGCAGTGCCACCGTGGCTGTCAGCAACGGCGCCGCGCCCTATTCCTTTTTGTGGGAGAATACCACCATCGACAGCCTGCGCAGCATGCTACCCACCGGAAACTACCAGGTCACTGTCACCGATCAGAACGGCTGCAGCGCTACTGCCCAGGTAAGCATCGCCAAACAGGGCAACATCACCCTCATGGTGGACGGGCAGCCCATTTCCTGCTTCGGCGAAACAGATGCCAGCATCAGCGCCGCGCCGGTGAACGGCAAAGCGCCATACCAGTACCTGTGGTCACCCACAGGCAGCAGCGATTCCCTGCTCACGGGCCTGGGACCAGGTATGTATAGCGTCACGGCCACGGACTTTTACGGTTGCACGGCCAGCTTCACTTTCAACCTGAGCGACCCGCCACCGCTTCAAGCCAGCGTCCTGACCATGCCTTGCAGCTCTCTACAGAGTCCCAATGGCATCGCCACGGCCAGCCCCAACGGTGGCACGCCTTCGTACACGTACGCATGGAACAACCTCGGCAGCACCGTGACGATCGGCGGGCTGCCGCCGGGAATCTATACCGTCACCATAACCGATGCGCAGGGCTGCACAGCCAGCGCCTCGGCGGAGGTAAAGCTGCTGAGCGGCACAGCGGACCTGGAAGGATTAACGGTGCAGGTATGGCCTAACCCGATGCAGGATCGGCTGGAGTTTCAAGCGCCGGGCCTGCCCGCCGGGGCCTGGCGCTTCGTGTTGCGCGATGCGCTGGGCAAGGTGGCTGCCGCCGCAGATGTGCTGGGCGAACGTGCCGTGCTGGACGTGCGGGACTTGGCGCCAGGGACGTATTTGTGGGCTTTAGAGGGGCCGAGGGGCGCGCTGGCACATGGGAAGGTGCTGCGATAACAGGTACTCACCGCCGCCGCTGCGGCAAACAACCCTTCACATCCTTCCCCTGTTTAGTTTGACCCACAAATTGGGAACCCTGGCTATTGACCCAGGCGCTGATATTGGATTTTGTTGGGCAAGGCGATTTGGGCCCGCCGCATGTCATTACCTGTATTTTAATATCAGTTCCCGTTTTGCCGATATTCAACCATTCATCCTGGTTGAAACACAGGGTGGCGCTTGTAGCAGAAAATGGTTGTAAAGCTCCTTGCGCCAATTGGTTAGCGACAATAGAATCGGTTGAAACCTTGAAGTCCCCCGGGCCAAACATCAAAAAATATTGGGCGTTGGCTGGTTGTCCGGCTGGTACCGTCCAGTTGGCGCTTATGGTGCATTTGTTGTTTTTGCACAGCATCGAATCAACCGTAATCGTGGAAGCACCAATGGTTTGAACGGGCAAGCGGCAATTCTGGGTTGGGATTGTGAGCAGGCCCAAATCGCCGATGGTAATCCTGACAGTGTCCTTGTTGTTGGTGACCAAAGTGCCATCCTGGCCCAGCACATCGTCGTAGGCGAAAGCATACATGGAAGGGCCCAAAGCGGCGTGTATTGCTTCGGAGTAGAGGCTGTACCAAGGGCCGCCACTGATGGCTTGCGGTGGGTTCAGCGGATTGAGCTGGTAAAAACTATTGCTGCGTTCCGGGAACCAGGCCTTGGAAAATGTGTCCCGGTTGACAGCAGGTAGCAAGCCCACGGAAAAGGCCGAAGTCAGGAACTTGACGATGATGCTCCGCACGGTTTTGTTGGGCGTACTCAATTCGCCCGAGCCCGGTGCGAACATATTCTGGCTCGTTACATTGTTCATGTCGAACGCTACCGTCATGGGGGCTCCAGTGCTATCAGCTGGCTGATTGGTAAAAATAAATTTGTTGCTTCTGTCGATCGTCCCCGTAAAATAATAGGCGCCCGGATCCTGCTGAAAAGTCTTATTATAGCGTTCAAACACCTCCATTGTCTTGGCCGTCAACTCCTGGCAGTCAATTACGATGGTATCTTTCTTGTAATAACTTATCAAGCTGTTGAGGTAGTTGAAGCCGGCGGGATCCGACAAATACTTAAGGTTGAAGCCGGGTGCGACCGACGGTGCGGCGATGCGCAGGATATTCTTCCCGCTTGGGTCAGTCACGGTGCATTTTTTCCAACTTTTGTCCTTTGTCTTATCGCCAGTTGTCAACTTATTACTGATGGTTCTTAGTAGTGCCGACCGTGAAGCCCCGATCGGCGCGCCCGAATGTTTATTACCGTTCAAGGTATTTAGGTGC
>CAYVPM010000247.1:0-5382 GCA_964453475.1 uncultured Saprospiraceae bacterium
AAACTTCGGACGGACGCTACATTGTTGGGGGCGAGACATCTTCTCACGATGGTGATATCACATCAAACCACGGCAATGTAGATTTTTGGGTGCTAAAGCTCTCTGCATCGGGTGAATTGGAATGGCAGAAAACCTATGGTGGTGAGAATGCAGATATTTCCAGGGATATCATTGAATCCAATGACGGCGGGTACGTTGCAGCAGGGTACGTTGGCTCCCACAATACAGGAGATGTTACGGGCCATCATGGCTCATTTGACTATTGGGTATTAAAGCTCGATGCAAGCGGAACTATTGTGTGGCAGAAAGCCGTGGGGGGTATCCAGCCTGACTGGGGAGAATCTGTTGTACCTGCCGCGGGTGGCGGGTATGTTGTCGCAGGCAGCACCTATTCCAATGATGGAGATGTTGAGCATAACCATGGATCGACTGATTTCTGGCTGGTCAAGATCAGCGAACAGGGCGAGCTTTTGTGGCAGGAAACCTACGGCGGCACAAAAGGTGACGATTGTTACAGCATAGCCAAAACCTCGGACAATGGTTTTGTCCTTGCGGGCTTTACCTGGTCTACCGACGGTGATGTATCCGGCTCACCAAACAAAGGCCAAAACGACTTCTGGGTCATCAAACTCTCCCCCGAACCTTCCTCCCCAATCGCCGACCTGCCGACAAGCAACATCAGCCTTTTCCCCAACCCCGCCGAAACCTCCTTCACCCTCCAAACCCCCAGCGCAGATGGCAGCTCGCTCAGCGTAACCATCCACGACCTGCTCGGGCGCGCGCTCCTGCGTGCAGAAATGCCCAATGGTGGTCAGTTGGACATCTCGGCACTGCCCAGAGGAGTGTTTCTTGTGTCGGCCAGCGACGTGGACGGGATCGTGTGGCGGGGGAAGCTGGAGAAGGGGTAGGCGGGACTATGATTCGCCTGGTTTTTGGGATTGATTAGAAACATCTGTATGTGCAAAGCCTGGCGATGTTGTTCGGTGTAAAAACCATCTACTCCTGTAAAATGAAAAAGCATAAACTTGTTTTAATTTCTTGGCTTTTCCTTTCGCATTGGATTTCACAACTTTCCGCCCAGCCCTCCATCCAATGGCAAAAAACCTTTGGCGGTTCAAGTTATGATGAAGCGTTAGACATTCACCAAACCATCGATGGCGGTTATATTTTGGCAGGAAAAACCTTCTCCAACAATGGAGACGTATTCGGGCATCACGGTGGCTGGAATTTTTGGGTATTGAAATTGACCAACAACGGTGGGATTGAATGGAAAAAAGCAATGGGGGGAAGCCTATCAGATATTGCTCGATCCGTTCGGCAGACACCAGACTTGGGATATATTATTGCCGGGTATGCAGCTTCGAACAATTTTGATGTGACTGGCCATCATGGAGGGTTAACAGACGGTTGGATAGTTAAATTAAACAGCAGTGGTTCAATCGAATGGCAAAAAGCAATAGGCGGGAGCGAGCGCGACGAAATCTGGGCTATGGAACTAACTTCTGACAATGGCTGCATCCTGACAGGCAGGACGAACTCCATTGATGGAGATGTGACAGCAAATCAAGGCAAATATGATATTTGGGTAGTCAAAATGAACGAATCCGGGGCTATTGAATGGCAGAAGACCCTTGGAGGTTCGGAAGATGAAATGGGAACTTCCGTTCGGCAAACTTCGGACGGAGGCTATATTGTTGGGGGCGAGACATCCTCTCACGACGGTGATATAACATTAAACCACGGCAATGTAGATTTTTGGGTGCTCAAATTCTCGGCAACAGGAGAGTTGGAATGGCAAAAAACTTATGGCGGCGAGAATGCTGATATTTCCAGGGATATCTTTGAATCCAATGACAGTGGATACGTTGTGACAGGATACGCTGGCTCCCACAATACAGGAGATGTTACGGGTCACCATGGCTCATTTGACTTTTGGGTATTAAAGCTCGATGCAAGCGGAGCTATTTTGTGGCAGAAAACAGCGGGCGGCATCCAGCCTGATTGGGGAGAAGCTGTTGTGCCTGCCGAGGGTGGTGGGTATGTCGTTGCGGGAACTACCTACTCAAATGATGGAGATGTGGAGAACAACCACGGAACGTATGATTTTTGGCTGGTCAAGTTCAGCGAACAGGGTGAACTATTGTGGCAAAAAACCTACGGCGGCACGAAAAGCGAGGATTGTTATGCGATAGCCAAAACGACTGACCATGGATTCGTACTTACCGGCTTTACCTGGTCAACTGACGGCGATGTATCCGGCTCCCCGAACCAAGGCCAAAACGACTTCTGGGTCGTCAAACTTTCCCCAGAGTCTTCCAGCCCAATCACTGAACTGCCAACAACTAACATCACCCTTTACCCTAACCCCGCCGAAACCTCCATCACGCTCCAGGCCCCAGGCCTCGGCAACACCTTCAGTGTCAGTATTCATGACCTGCTCGGGCGCGCGCTCCTGCGCGCAGAAATGCCCAACGGCGGGCAGTTGGACATCTCGGCACTGCCTAGTGGGGTGTTTCTTGTATCTGCCAGTGACGGGGATGGGATCGTTTGGCGGGGGAAGTTGGAGAAGGGGTAGGCTCTATTCTTTCAGCGAAGTTGCCGTGGTTTTAACCGCCATCAGCCATGACGAAGTAATTTTTGAAGGATGATTTACAACCGCTCAGGCGCCTCAAATCGTCAACCATCCTTCGTATTTTCGCCCGGTAATCGGAAACGTGTGATCGTTTCCACCCAGTGACAAAAGATTGAACAATAAAAAATGACCAGACATAAAATAGAACAGACAGACGAGATATTCCGGCACTTTGAAAAGTATATAAAACTAAGCGATACCTTGAAAAGTGAACTTGCCAACAGACTGGTTTTTAAATCTTTTAAAAAGGGCGAACTTATCCACAATGCCGATAAAATTTGCACCAAAAGCTACTTTATTCAAAAAGGGCTTACGCGCACCTATTATATCAAAGACGGGAAAGAGATCAGCGAATATTTTTGCAGCGAAAACGAATGGGTCAACTCCCCGCGGAGTTTTATGCAAAGGCGCATTGATATCTATTATATCGACGCCATTGAGAACATCGACGCTTATTGTTTACACATAAACGACCTTGGGTTCCTGTTTGATAATTTCCCTGAAATGGAACGGTATGCACGCCTTTCAATGGGTACAATTTTTGGACATTTAATTGAAAGGGTAACATCCCTGAAATTCACAACAGCAAAAGAAAAGTACGATCACTTTTGTACAACGTATCATGACATTTATGCGCGTATTCCGTTGGGCATGGTCGCAACATATTTAGGTATCACACAAGAGACATTGAGCAGGATCAGAGCAGAAAAGTAATTTTTTGATCTAGGTCAAAAGTTATTCCGGCCACAAGCCGAACCTTTGCATTTCAGTTTATAGTCAACGCAGCGTGGTTGTGAATGAAGGAATGTTGCAATCATTTTAAAATCAGGCATTTCTTTTTTACCCGCCGAAGCCCTTTTTCAGGGCGTAGGAGGTCACTCAAATCATTCAAAATCGCTTTAATCACAGTATAAAATGCAAAATCTAAAGCACTTCTTTTCGGGACTCCTATTGCTTGTCTCGTACAATTCGTTTTCTCAAACAATATTATCTACGCCAAATATTGAGAGTAAATTATACCTCGGGAACGGCAACAACCAGCCTTTGATTGTAGGCCTGGGCGGTTCAGAAGGCAGAAACGCCTGGGCCAGTAACTATTGGAAAAAAACAAGGGAGGAATTTCTGGAAAAGGGTTACGCCTTTTTGGCAATTGGCTATTTCGGCGCAAAAGGAACGCCCGATACCTTGCAAAAAATCGCCATTGAAGACGTGCATTATGCCATTGAAGTAGCAACCAGGAATAAAAAGATAAACAAAAGAAAAATCGCTATCGTTGGCGGTTCAAAAGGCGCCGACCTGGCATTGCTTTTAGGGAGTTATTACAAAGATATAAAATGCGTGGTTGCAATAGTCCCAAGCCATGTTACTTTCCCTGGCCATACAAACCATTTCACTACCTCTACCTGGACCTTTCAAAAGAAGGAGCTGCCCTTTGTACCGGTCAATGAAGAAGCAGTACCATTCTTGATGCAAAGGGATTTGCGGGGCGCCTTTGAAGCAATGCTAAACGACACAATAGCCGAAGAAAAAGCCCTCATTGAAGTTGAAAAAATCAATGGCCCAATACTGTTTCTTTCCGCAACTTTGGATGAAGTTTGCCCTTCCACACCAATGTCTGAAAAGATGGTTGCAAGGCTAAAAAGCAAGAAGTTTAAACACCACTTCGAACATGTCGCCATAGAAGGCGGACACGCAGAACCGCTAAAACACTTTGACTTGGTTTTCAAATTTTTAGAAACCAATTTCAGGAAGCAGTAAACAACGAGCAGCCAAGATTGAAAGTGATAATATTACAGGTACATTTTTTAAGAATTAGAAACATGGCATTCCACACTACCGGACATTTTTCGATTTATTGGGTAATGGTAACGCCAAACTTTGTTTGGCAACGATGGGGGTTGTGTCAAAAGGCCTGGCTACAAAAAATGAACCTATTTTAATTTCGTTCGAGCGCTTAGACTTTCCAGGTTTTAAAAACCTGGAAAGTCTTGGCCAAAAAAATCGAAATAAAGTTTGGCGGCAATTGCAGTGCTGAACCTTTTGACACAACAGCTCAACGGGCTGAAAAAGCGCGCTAATAAACGAGAAAAAGTCAAGTACTTTTAGGCGAACCCTGTTACCATTCACTTCGATTTTGAAAAATGTCCAGTAGTGTGGTGGCAGCCACAGCACCATATAAATCTATGTGCTCTATTCCCTATGTGTCTATGTGTCAAAAAAAACTACCGCCGCTTCCCAAACTGGAAATTGATAAAGAAATTGATCCACACTTGTTTGTTCTGTTCATCGCTCACAAAAACCGGCGCTTTTTTGGCGAAAACATCCACCATCAGGCCAATCTCCAGCGCTTTTACCATTTCATCGAAAGCACCCCAGTCCATGTGGTAGGCGATGGAGGCGTTGCCGCCCAGCAAAAATGACATCTCGCTGATGCCGCGGGTGAAGGGAGAAGCACCGAGAACCCTTGTATTGTCTAGGAAAATATCGGCGTTGCTGTCGGCATATTTTTGATGGATCACGCGGTAAGTATTGCTGCTGCCACCCTCATGAGCCAAAGCGAGGTAATAAGGCTTTAACAAACCCAGGGATGGCCCAATGGAATAGCTCATGCCGACAGCGACGCCTTTTTGCTTCGCTTTTTCTGAGTAATAGCGCTTGGCGCCCCATCCTGCTCGGGCGACAAAAAGGCTGTTCTGATTGCCGTAAACATACGGGCTAAAAGCGCGGCTTGCCCTGGGGTCGGCGCTTTG
>CAYVPM010000248.1:0-5379 GCA_964453475.1 uncultured Saprospiraceae bacterium
TGCCCGTGTTGTCGCAGGCCATGGAACGAACGTATTGGTGCGGGAAGCCTTGTTGCTCGGTGGTATAGGCCCAACTTGAATCAAAGGGGTTAAATACGGCCACCCCGTTGTTGGAAGTGCCCACCCATATTTTTCCACTTGGGTCGGACTGTATGCAGGTAGCCCAGGCTGGTTCGCGGTATTGCGCCACCAGCATTGCCGAGCTTTCTGAAAAAACGGCGACACCGCCCCCGGATGTTGCGATCCAGAGGCGGCCGTCGGGTGTTTTTGCGAAGCCGCGAACGGCGTTGGAAAGCAGGCCGTTCTTTGTGTTCAATGTTATGGGTTTTGGGCCTGTACGGAATGCGCCCACATCGGTGGCGACCCAGGCGCCGTTTTCTGTTGGCAGCAGCGCCCACACCGCGGTTCTGTCCGGCAATGATGGAAGCGAGCACTTTTTCATGGTTTTGGAAACAGGGTCGCAACTGAACAAGCCGCGGTCGCTGCCAATCCATATTTCACCGGTTGTTGTTTGACAAAAACTCAAAACTTGCAAACCCCGGCTTTGCACATCGGGTATTTTTACAAAATCCTTGCCTTTCAAAAAGCAAAGCCCGGCATTGGTGCCTATCCAAATTCGCTGATGGGCATCTTCAAAAAGCGCGTACACGTAATTGGACGGCAAGCCATGATCGGTAGTAAAGGTTTGAAAATCAATGCCATCGAAACGGCAAAGCCCGCCGCCCTGGGTACCAAACCACATGTATCCCCGGCTGTCCTGCATGGTGGCAAACACCTGCGACTGCGGCAGCCCTTGCGCCAGGGAATAGGTGACGAAAGTCTGGGGCTGGGCCTGGAGGGCCGTTGCGAGCAGTAGGATGGGAAGGAGCGTACGCATATTGTGGTTATGAATTGGCGAACGGCGGGTGCATGATTTTCGATTGTCGAAGAACAGAATTGCAGCTTAAGCAGCTTGCAAATATCGATTCTTTTGATGCCCTTTGCACATCAAATTTTCGCTTTAGAGATTATAGCTCCATCAAATAATCACCCAGCACCCAGCCCGTTTGTCCGTTGCTGCGGTACACTTGATACCAGGTTTCATTACCTGCATTGCGGGACATAATGGTGACGATTTCGTTGTTGGCGAAATTATCGATTTTATCCGACTGGGTGGTGGCGGCGCTGCGGAGGATAACGCTTGTGCCGACAATGCGGCCTTTGGCGGCGGGGGCAGTATTTTTCTTCGATACCGTTTCTGCCTTACCATTGGTTTGGGCGTTGTCGATTTCCTTGCTCACTTTTTTCAGCTCTTCCTCCAAGGCGGCAAGCTCTTGTTTTTCTTTGAGTTCGGCGCGTTTGGCTTCGAGTTCCTGGCGTTTTTGAGCTACTTCGGATGGGCTTTCATTTTTGCAGGCGGTCATACAGGATGCGGCGAGGAGCAGGGCAATGATCAGGTTTTTCATGTTGACATAAGTTTGATTGTGAATGATGGGACAAACTTATGCGCCTTCCTGCCCGGGCGGCGGCACAGATTACAACACGTGGGAGGCGGGTGAGTATTCGGGATGAAAATGCGTGTATTTGTAAAAGGAAAAAAGCCGTGTCCGACAAACATCAGGTTTGGCCCAATGGCTTCAGATTGCCGGTTGGGAGGCAGTTGAAGTCTAAAACAGCGCCTGCTCAAAAGCGAAACCACGGCACTTGCATCCCCTACAGTTTCCCTTTCAAATACTTGCCAGTGTAACTCTCTTCAACACCAATCAAATCTTCCGGCACACCTTCAAAAACAAGGTTCCCGCCCGCATTTCCACCCTCAGGGCCCAAATCAATCACCCAATCGGCTGATTTGATGACTTCCATATTGTGCTCCACCACCAGTACGCTGTGGCCTTTTTCCACCAGGGCATTGATGGCGCTGAGCAGTTTTTGGATGTCGTGAAAATGCAGGCCCGTGGTCGGCTCGTCAAAAATGAAAAAGATATGGCCGCTTGAGTTTTCCCGGATGAGGAAGGAAGCAAGTTTCACGCGCTGCGCTTCGCCACCGGAGAGGGTGCTCGACGATTGACCAAGCTGCACATAACCCAGGCCCACGTCGAACAGGGGCTGTATGCGCTCGCGGATGTCCTTATGGTCTTTGAAAAATGCCAGCGCGTCTTCTATGCTCATGTTGAGCACTTCAAATATGCTCTTGCCCTTGTACTGTACCTCCAGCACTTCCTGCCGGAAACGGCGGCCTTTGCACTCCTCACATTCCAGGTGCACATCGGCGAGGAACTGCATTTCCACCACTTGTTCGCCTTCGCCCTTGCAGGCTTCGCATCGGCCACCCTCTACGTTGAAGCTGAAATGCTTGGGCTGGAAACCGCGCATCTTCGAGAGTTGTTGTTTGGCGAAGAGGTCGCGGATATAATCGTAGGCTTTGACGTAGGTAACGGGGTTGGAGCGGCTGCTTTTGCCGATGGGGCTTTGGTTGATGAACTCTACCCGGGTGATTTTTTTTACATTCCCTTCCAGGCCTGAATAGCTTCCCGGCTGCTTGCTCCCCGATTCGGGCAGGTGTTGTTGCAAGGCAGGGTACAGGATGTCGCGCACGAGGGTTGTTTTTCCAGACCCCGACACGCCACTTACCACCGTAAGGCAATGCAGCGGCAACCTGACGTTGATGTTTTTCAGGTTGTGCTGCCGAGCGCCGAGAATGCGAACGAACTCTTTGGCTGTGCGCCTGTATTCCGGTGTTTTGATCGACATGACACCCGTCATGTATTTGGTTGTCAGGCTTTCAGGCGCTGCATTTTCGATATCGGCGTAAGGCCCTGCATACACCACGTGGCCGCCGTTGACACCGGCTTCAGGACCCATGTCCACCAGGTAGTCGGCATTGCGGATCATGTCTTCTTCGTGCTCCACCACCACAACGGTGTTGCCCAGGTCGCGCAGGTCTTTTAGCACCTTCACCAGTCGGCCGGTATCGCGGGGGTGCAGGCCCACGGACGGCTCGTCGAGCAGGTACATGGAAGCGGTGAGGTTGCTGCCCAGGGTGCGCGTGAGGTGGATGCGCTGGGTTTCGCCACCGGAAAGGGAGCTTGAAATGCGGTCGAGGGTGAGGTATCCCAGGCCGAGATCGACCATGAATTTGAGGCGGTTGTTGATTTCGAGCAGCAGGCGGCGGGCGATTTGGCGGTCGTGCTCGCTCAGCGCTGTATTTAAGCTTTGGATGAAAGCCAGCACTTCATCGAGCGGGATGCTGCTCAGGTCAGAAATGTTTTTGCCGCCAATTTTCACGCAAAGAGCCTCTTGCCGCAAGCGGCCGCCATCACAGGTAGGGCAGGTGGTGCGGCCGCGGTAGCGCGCGAGCGTAACCCGGTTTTGGATTTTGTAGGTTTTACTTTCAAGCTCCTTGAAAAAGGCGTTGACTCCTTCAAAGTATTGGTTCCCCGTCCAAACGAGTTTTTTCTCCTCCTTGCTCAGGGCCATGTAAGGCGTGTGCACGGGAAAATCGAACTGGTGGGCATGCTTCAAAAATGCGTCGAGCCATTCCCCGTACTTTTCCCCTTTCCAGGCAGCCACGGCGCCCTCGTACAAGGATTTGGACTGGTCGGGCACCACTTTGTCTTCGTCGATGCCCAATATGCGGCCGTAACCCTCGCAGGTCGGGCAGGTGCCATAAGGATTGTTGTAATTAAAAAGCTGTGGTGTGGGCTCCGGGAACACGATGCCGTCCAGTTCAAATCGATTGTTGAAAATAGCGGATGCGGGTTGGTTTTCGCCTTCTTTGGCCATCACCTGCACCACACATTCCCCATCGCTTTCGTAAAACGAGGTGTTGATAGAATCTGCCAATCGCATCCAATCGCTTTCTTCCGACATGGGCAAAGCAAAGCGGTCGATGAGGATGTAGGCGTTTTTCCGAAATTCAGGGTCTTTGCCGGTTGCCGAATCTTCAAGCAGGTCCTCGATGCGCAGGGCTTCGCCATCGCGCCACAAGCGGGTATAGCCCTTCTGCAGCAACACGTTCAGCTCTTGCACAAGCGGGCGGTCCTGGTGTTTTTTGTGAAACGGGATCAAGATGAGGCCGCGGGCGCCGTCGGGCAGTTTTTTGATAAAATCGACGACATCTGCTACCTCGTGTTTCTGTACCACATTGCCGGAAATCGGGGAGTAGAATTTTCCCACGCGGGCAAACAGCAGGCGGAGGAAATCGAATGTTTCGGTCATGCTGCCCACGGTGGAGCGGGTATTGCCCGTGCTGACCCGCTGCTCGATGGCAATGGCAGGACAGATGCCCCGAATGTAATCGACATCCGGCTTTTTCATGCGGCCCAAAAACTGCCTGGCGTAGCTCGACAGACTTTCCACATAGCGGCGCTGGCCCTCGGCGTAGAGGGTGTCCATGGTGATGCTGGATTTGCCGGAACCGCTTACGCCCGTAACCACCACGAGCTGGTTTTTGGGGATGCGCAAATCGACGTTGCGCAGGTTGTTGGTGCGGGCGCCTTTGATGGTGATATGGTTGGGATCGACGAGATCAGTATCAACGTCGATGGAGGAATTTACAAGTATTGTTTTGGGCTTTGCCATCAATCGCATGTTTTTTCAACACATGTTTTTTTAACACATAGACACATAGAGACATAGAACACATAAATTGATTCAAGATAACAAACTCCTATGTTTTCTATGTCTCTATGTGTCTATGTGTTAAAAACAGGTCTATGTGTTAAATCCAAGAAACTGCAAAAGTAAAAAACTTTTTGTTTCAAAATGAGGTCTGGTAAAAAAGCTCAGCTACAAGCTTTGAATCCGCCGAAAATAACAGCCAGCCATACAAGCCCTTTGATAAAAAAAAATAGAAATCCGCCGATTCCAACCCGGCGCAACCAAGTTCTCCAGCCTTTTTGTTCCATATTCAGAGGCAATTTTTACCCGTTCAGTGTTATTAAATGGTTTGTAGATGTTGCTTGCGCACACTTTTACGTTTTAGATGGAGTCGTTCACAATTTTACACTCACATTTTGTGCTATCCATGCAACGAAGTATTTTTTCCGTTTCAGCTCTGGCAAGTTTTTTTGCCTTACTGATTTTAGCCTGCAAACACGAGCCCTTGGTTCCTGTCGATCCGCTGGTTGACCCGCCAGCCGGTAGTGCTTGCAGCCCTGATTCTGTTTATTTCCAAAACCAGATACTGCCGCTGTTGGTTTCCAATTGCACCGAATCGGGCTGCCATAATGCCCAGGACCACGAAGAAGATATTGTCCTTACCTCTTACCAAACACTGATGTCGACCGTGGAGCGCGTATCCTCAAACGATTGGGAAAAGAATAAGTTGATAAAATCCCTGCAAGAAACGAAAATAGAGGAAAGAATGCCCCAAAACAAGCCCCCATTCACCACAGATCA
>CAYVPM010000249.1:0-5360 GCA_964453475.1 uncultured Saprospiraceae bacterium
TGGATATGGATTCGCCCAAATTGGGGATTTTCAGTTCAACAACAGGCATTGCCGTGTTAATTTGATAAGGTGATAATGTGACAATAGGGTTTGTATTGAAAACGCCGCCAAACTTTATTTCTTTTTTCTTGGCCAAGACTTTCCAGGTTTTTAAAACCTGGAAAGTCTGGCGCTCGAACGAAATTAAAATTTGCTCGTATTGCTGCGCCCTTTAATCAACGCTGATTTTCAGCCGCCAATTTGGGTGTGATTTGTAAAAACGGTGCAAAGGTACGGATTCACCCAGCACAACGCGGAATTTCAGCTTTGGTTCTATTTTTTGTGATAATCGAAGCGCAACAGCCTGCCATTGTCCTTTTTGCCTTCACTGCTGATATACAAATTGCCTTCTGGATCGAACGCGATGCCTTCGGGTTGCGGGAGCAAGGTTTTGTCGAGCCGGACAGCAAATTGAATTTTTTTACTGTCTTTATTGAGTATCACCAGGCGTTTCAGGGCCGTTGAAATCACATACACATTGCCGTCCAAAGGGTTTACTGCCAAAGCTGAGGGACTGAAATAATCCTGTTTTTCCGTTTCCAGGTAGGGCACCAGGCGGTTGATGATTTTTGGGTCAATGGAATAGAGGGGCTTTTCATCCATTGTTTTGGTTTTCAAATCAAACGTGTAAATGTGTCGGAGATAGGCGCTGTCGGGGTCGCCTTTGCAGGCCAACAACAGGACATTCCCCCCGGCATCGTAGCCCAGGCCTTCCACATCATCTTTTTTCTTGAGCGGGGTTTCGAATTCTATCACCAGGGGTTCGCCTTGTTTCCAATTCTGGACCTCAAACAATTTTCCGTCGCTTTTTAAGCCCCAAAGCGCCTGGCCGACCATTTCAGCGCCTTCAAAATCACCTTTTTCCCGAAACAATACGCGCTGGGTAATTTTACCGTTATCGGCATTGATGAAAAAGAACTCCCCTTTTTCGTCGGAAATAGCGAGGAAGATGCCTTTTTCATCAGTGGGGCTGAGGGCTGAAATCTCCTTCAAGTCTTCCACGGCAAAGGTAATGACCCTTGAAGGGTGTTCCAGGTCATAATCCAGGGAGGTTTGTACGCCAACGGCGGTTGACACCGGCTTTTGGGCATTACAAAAACTAAGGCCTAACGCCATAAGCGCCAGAAGGCTCTGGAATAATGGGTTTCTGCTGAATAATAGTTGCATGGTCGCCGGCGCTTGAAAGCTGGGTTGGTTCACTCGGAGAAGACCTCTATGTCGTGTTTACGGGTCACCAGGTCGGTAAATTTCCCTTTGAACTGGGTAGCGCGTACGATATGGTTGTCGATCCAGTGGTAGTTTCCACCGCGCGGCTTGCCGAATACAATGCCGTGGTATTTGAAGCCGTGTTTGTCGAGCCACATCTCTGTGATGGGCCTGTGGGCTTCTGTGCGGCTGGTAAAGAAGAATATGATATGCCCTTCGTCAAACCAGCGATTGAGGATTTGCAAAGCATCGGGGTATGGGGCTACGGTGCCCATGCGATCCGGCTCTTCATTTGGCACATCGTCGCAAATAGTGCCATCAATATCGATCAGGTAGTTCTTGAGGTGCGGCGGAAGTTGGGGACTGATCCGCTGCCCGTTTTCGTCGAAGGCTTCTTGTAAATTTTGTGCTGTATTATCCATATATGATTTTGAATGTTGGTGCTTGTTCAAAGCTGGTTGAGCTTGCTCGGAAATAGCAAAGGTAGAAGTCTCTTTGTGCTATTGGAGCTAAAAAAAGCATAATCTTCAAATTTTAGCCAAAATAGACCGCTAAAAAGCTGCCTGAATGGCCGCTTTCGAAGGTTTTGGCCGGCCAATTTAAAGCTCAGGTCGCCGGACTTTGAAATTGCCAACCTATCTTGCACCCCCATATGCGCATATTACTCGTAGAAGACGAACTCAAAACCCTGCTTTCTTTACGCCAAGGGCTGGAAGAGCAGGGCTGGACGGTGAACACCGCCACGGATGGCGATACCGGCCTTCGGCTGGCATCTAACGACGATTACGACGTCATTGTTTCCGATATAACCTTGCCGGGAATCAGCGGCCTGGAACTGTGCGCGGCGCTACGCCTGCTGGGCATTCGAACGCCCTTGCTCTTGCTTACCGCCCTTTCCGACACCGACGACAAGGTGGCAGGCCTTGAAGCCGGAGCCGACGATTATCTTGCCAAACCATTTGAATTCAAAGAGTTACAAGCGAGGATCAAAGCCCTTGCACGACGCCCCACCACAAACATCCGGGCAGAAAACATCCTGCGGTTTGAGGACTTAGCCCTCGACCTTAACAGCAAACAGGTGAGCCGCGCAGGCAAAGAGATCAACCTGACTCCCAGGGAATTTTCCCTGCTTGAGTTTTTCCTCCGGAACCCCGGGGTTGTTTTGTCCAAACTGGAAATTGCGGAAAAAGTATGGGATGTGAATTTCGACACCGGCACCAATGTGATTGAGGTATATGTCAATTACCTGCGCAACAAGCTGGACAAAGGGTTTGACCAAAAATTGCTGCACACCCTGTTCGGACAAGGTTACGTCCTTCGAAAAGATTAATGTTCCCACTTGCTGACAATTGTGGAGTATTGCGGCCGACTTGCGGCTGCTACACCTCACGCCACCAGGTTTTGTGCATTCCTATGTTTGTAATCAATTCAAAATCAGTTAAATCAATAAGTGTCAATCACAAAAATCAGGCGAATCATAGTATAGTTTTGGCAGCTGCGTGCTATTTTTAATTTGGAATCAAATTTTCTTTCTTTATTTGCCTGACCTATTCTATTTCTCAAAACTTCGGTCTCGGAAAAGCTTTTATTGAAAAAACAAACCGTCTGTATGAAGCAACGCTACAAATTATTGATTTCTTGCCTGTTGAGCCTGGCTTTCCTGCCCTGCACACTTAGCGCCCAAACCACCATCAAGGGGAAAGTACGGGATGCGGAAACAGGGGAAGACCTGATTGGAGCCACCATCGTCGTTCCCGGTGCTGAAGGCGGTACCCTGACCAACTACGACGGCGAATTTTTCCTGAAAGTGGCCTCTTTTCCGGTTACCATCAAGATATCCTACACCGGCTACGAAGCCCAGGAGCTGCAAGTCGCCGACGCTTCCGATCGCATCGATATCCGCCTGAAATCCAGCGCCATCGTTATGGCAGAGGCCATCGTGGTAGGCCAACGCATCGACGACAAACAAAAGTCGGCGCCGCTTACCGTAGAGAGCCTGGATGCCATCGCCATCAAGCAAACAGCTGCCGTAAGCTTTTATACGGGCCTGGGAAACTTGAAGGGCGTGGATCTCACTACCGTCTCTCTCGGATTTACCATCATCAACACCCGCGGCTTCAACTCTACCAGCCCGGTGCGTTCTTTGCAGATCATCGATGGCGTGGACAACCAGGCGCCCGGCCTGAACTTTTCCCTGGGCAACTTTTTGGGCTCCAGCGACCTGGATGTGATTAAAGTTGACTTGATTCAAGGTGCAAGTTCTGCGTTTTATGGCCCCAATGCTTTCAACGGGGTTATTTCCATGGAAACCAAAAACCCGTTCGTACACCGTGGATTGGCGGCCAGCGTAAAATACGGTAGCCGGAATATGGCCGAAGCGGCCATCCGTTTTGGAGAAGCGTTTAAAAACAAAAAAGGCGAACTCGCCTCCGCGTTGAAAGTGAACCTGTTCTACCTCCGCGCCGACGACTGGGTTGCCAATAACTATGGCCCGATAGAAGGCTCCAGGGCCAACGAAAGCAATCCCGGCCGTTTCGATGCCGTCAACATCTACGGCGACGAGTTTTACTCGCTCAACGACCTTTCAGACCCCGCCAACCTGGGCCTCAGCTCCGCAGGTTTGGGATTTTTTGCCCGCACGGGCTATCGGGAGGAGGATCTGGTGGATTACGACACCAAAAACCTCAAAGCCAGCGCAGCGTTTCATATCCGCACCAACCCAAGCAAAGAATTTGAATCGCCGGAATTGATCATTGCCTCCAATTTTGGCACCGGCACCACGGTGTATCAGGGCGACAACCGTTTCAGCCTCCGGGGCATCAAATTTTTCCAAAACCGCATTGAATTCAGGAAAAAAGACAAATTTTTCATCCGCGCCTACGCCACCAACGAGGATGCCGGCCGCTCATTCGACCCCTATTTCACGGCCCTGCGGTTGCAGCGTTATGCCAAAAACGACGAATACTGGTCGCTCAACTACATCAACTTTTGGAGCAACGAGATTTTCCTGAAAAAAATGAAGCCGGGCGGCTACCCGCAGAATTTGATCTTTACGCCAGAGCCACCGTTTGTGGTGTTTGATACGGCATCTTCTTACCAATGGCTCCGCGATCACCAGGCAGATTTGTTCGAATGGCACAAATTGGCAGAGACTTATGCCAACGGAATAGACCCGCAACAGCCCAACACAACCTTCCCATTCCTGGTACCCGGCACTCCGGAGTTCAAAGAACAATTCGACCGTATTACCTCGCTGAAATCTTCGGAAGGCGGCACCCGTTTTTACGACAAATCCGCGCTGTATCACTTGCATGGCGAATACAAGTTTCAGCCAAAATGGACGGATGAAATTCGTGTGGGCGCCAACGGGCGCTTGTACACCCCCAATTCGGATGGCACCATATTTAAAGATACTACTGATGAAAAAATTCGAAATTTCGAATTCGGTATTTATGGCGGAATTGAGAAAAAGTTTTACGACGATCGGCTGATTGCGAATGTCTCGGCTCGTGTCGACAAGAACCAGAATTTCAACTGGGTACCCACCCCCGCGGCCTCGCTGGTATGGAAACCCGCTGTCAACAACTACCTGCGCCTCTCATTCTCCTCGGCGGTGCGCAACCCGACGCTCACCGACCAGTACCTTAACCTGAATGTAGGCCGGGCTACCCTGCTCGGCAACCTGGACGGCTTTAACGACTTGATCACGGTGGAATCATTCCGCCGCTACCTGGATACCCGCGATACGGTCGTGCGCTTCGATGCGCCGCCCATCATGCCGGAAAAAGTGAAAACTTTTGAAATAGGCTACCGCACCACCTTGTTCGAAAAACTGTATGTCGATGCCGGCTATTACTACAGTTTTTACAAGGACTTCATCGGCTACAACCTGGGTATTTACTCCGATTTTGACCCACAAACAGGTTTTCCGATCAACACAAGGGTATATCGCGTATCAACCAACTCCCTGAATGAAGTAACAACGCAGGGGCTTTCGGTCGGCATGAATTATTATTTTGCAAGGTATTACCAAGTGGCGGGCAACTATTCCTGGAACAAATTGAACAAGACTTTCCCCGACGATCCGATCATCCCGGCTTTCAACACACCGGAGC
>CAYVPM010000250.1:0-5354 GCA_964453475.1 uncultured Saprospiraceae bacterium
GTCGTGCGCGCGCTGCGCGATGCCACGTATGCCCTTGGGACCGTGATAAACGGCGTACATGGCAGCCATATTGGCCAGTAGTGCCTGTGCGGTACAGATATTGGAAGTGGCTTTTTCCCGTCGGATATGTTGCTCCCGGGTTTGCAAGGCCATGCGCAGGGCCCGGTTGCCGTGCTTGTCGACCGATACGCCGATGATGCGGCCAGGAATCTGGCGCTTGAATTCTTCGGAGCAGGCAAAGAAGGCGGCATGTGAGTTGCCTACTACCACGTCTGCGCCCCATTCACCTGGTGGTGTCAGCAGCGCGAGCGCCAGGATGTCAGCAGCGGCGCAGACATAAATACCATTCGCCTTGGCTTTTTCGGTGAAAGCGCGCATGTCTTCTACATTGCCCTGGCTGTCAGGATATTGCAGCATCACACCAAAGGTATTGCTGTCGAGCGCGGCTTCCCTCCAGTCGCCGACCACCAATTCAATGCCATGCGGCATAGCCCTGGTTTTCAGAACATCGAGGGTTTGGGGCAGTACTTTATCGGAAACGAAAAAAACTTTGGCTTCTTCGCCGGCTTTGGCGCGTTTGTTTTTTTCATTGTAAAACATGTTCAACGCCTCGGCGGCAGCGGTGCCCTCGTCGAGCAGGCTGGCATTTGCGATGGGCAGCCCTGTAAGGTCGCACACCATCGTTTGGAAGTTGAGCAGGCTTTCCAGGCGGCCTTGGGCTACTTCGGCCTGGTAAGGTGTGTATTGGGTGTACCAGCCTGGATTATGAAATACATTCCGGGCAATCACAGAAGGTGTGATGGTGCCGTGGTAGCCCATGCCGATGAAGTTGCGCATGAGCCGGTTTTTGGAAGCGGCGATTTTCAATTCACTCAGATATTCGAATTCTGACAAGGCAGGGGGAATATTGAGTGGCTTTTTTGAGCGGATGGAATCTGGTACTGTTTGGGCGACCAGCTCGTCCAGGGTGTTTACTTTCAGCAATTTGAGCATTGCTTGGGTGTCGGCTTCGCTGGGGCCGATATGCCGCCGTTCAAAACGGTCGGGATGCGGAAATTGGCTCATTGTACACGGTATGTGTGGGTGAATATTGTGGTGAAGGGCTTTTGCGGGAAATCCATGTCAGCGCTTTAACGCCTCCAAAATCGCGGCGAAGATAGGGATTGTTCCTTGGCAAATTAAAACCCAAAGCCCATCGTTTTCCAACATTCTACCAACGAATGCTGGCAAACTCTGAATACATTTGCGTCGATGCGCGTTTACCCGTCAAAAATTCTGCTTTTTGGAGAGTATATTCTGCTCACAGGCGGTACTGCTTTGGCTGTACCCATGCCGGCGTATTGCGGTAAGTGGGTTGAAAACCCGAAAAAAACGCCCGACGAATGGCAGCAGAAATTAGTAGAATATGCCAATAGCAGTCAGTTAAAGGCTGTGCCTGCACTGGATACCGATTCCTTTGTTCAGGATTTGGTGCGCGGCCTCGCCTTCGAATCCAATATCCCTGTTGGCTACGGCCTGGGAAGTTCCGGCGCGCTTTGTGCGGCTGTGTATGACCGTTATTGTTACCGGAAAACGGAAGATCTTAATGCCTTGAAACTGGTTCTGTCCAGCATGGAAAACTTCTTTCATGGCGCCAGTTCGGGAATAGACCCGTTGACAAGCTATGTGGCAAGGCCGTTGGTGATCCGCCAAAAAACAAATGTATCGTTTGGAACCATGGATGTTTGGGACACAGCGCCCCTGGTTTTCCTGATTGATTCGGAGACGCCGCGCAAAACGGCTGATTTGGTGCCATGGTTTCTGGGAAAAACCAAAGATTTCGAATTTTCGACTGCCTTGGCCAATCAGTACTTGCCTGCGCATGAATTGGTGCTGGAAGCCTGGTTAAGGGCTGATGCCAATGTTTTTTGGCCTAACTTGCGCATTGTTTCACAATTTCAACTGGAAAATTTCAGACCGATGGTACCGGCCAACTTAAGGGAATTATGGTCGAAGAACCTTGAGGACAATGAAATTGTTTTCAAAATTTGCGGCGCCGGCGGCGGCGGGTACATGCTTGGCTTTTGCCGAACCGATGCCCAAGTTGCAGCGCTGGCCAAACAATACAAGATCGTGTTCCCATTCAGTTCAAATAAGCCATGACAAAAAAACTACCCCGCATTCCGCTTTGGCTTATGGGCTTTTTGCTTTTTTTGGCCGTTTTTCGCGATGTGTTGGCGAATGGCAAGCCTTTGTATTGTGAAATTGCAGGACAAAGCTACTGGCCAGGCTTGCACTGTGTTTTTTTTGACGATCGGACACCGTTCCAGGCCGATGCCTTGCGCAAATTACAGCTTCAAGTCAATCAATTCGAAGTTTGGAAAAACCCGGATAACTTTGACAAGCCGCCCATTTATGCCCCCATTCCTTTTTCTCCGGGAGAACGCTCCACCCAAAACCTTTCAGTAAGGAGCAAACCAGGTACCCGGCATGAAGGATTGGGCCCCCGGTTTGTTCATTGGTTCGGCACCGATACCAACGGCCGCGACATAGCGGCAACCGTAATCAGCGGCGCCAGAATAGCGATACTGACGGGCGCATTGGCCATGGCCGTTTCATTGGGCATAGGCCTTTTATTGGGCATGATCGCAGGTTTTTTTGGCGACGACCGTTTGCGGCTCAACCGCGGCCATTGTTTCTTTTTTTTCCTGAGCCTGCCAATTGCCTGGTTTTATGCAATTACCGTGCGGACGTACAGCCTGGAAGTGGCAAAAGACCCTGTAGAACTTTATAAATCGATCGGCATATTTTTGGGCATTGTCCTTCTGCTCCATGGGGTAGGGCGCTTGTTTCAGCGGTTTTCCTGGTTTGCAAAAAGTTTTGTTTTTCCGGCAGATTTGATTGTAATGCGCGTTGCGGAGGTGTTTTCTGCCATCCCGCGCTTGATATTGATTATCGTTTTGGCGGTTGCATTGCGCGATATACTGGGAGAGTCTATTTGGCTGATGATCGCACTGATTGGCGCGCTTGGCTGGACGGGTGTTGCGAAGTTGTTGCGCGCTGAATTGTTACGCGTACGGGCATTGGACTATGTGGCGGCTGCCAGGGCCCTGGGGCTTCCGGAATGGCGGGTTTTGTTGCGTCATGCCTTGCCCAATACGCTGCGCCCAATCTATATTGCCCTTGCTTTTGGCGCTGCGGGTGCGATTTTGTTAGAGGCATATTTATCATTCCTGGGCTATGGCGGACAGGGTTTTCGCGGAATGTCTTGGGGCAGTTTGTTCAGTAATGAAAACAGTGCAGCCAACCCGCTTGATACCTGGTGGGTAACATTTTTTCCGGGGCTAATGATCTTTATTACGGTACTTTCGTTAAATAGAATAGGCGACGCCCTGAGTGAGCGTTATTAAAGAAATTGATACATAAAAAATGCGTTTCGACAACATTCTGGACGATTTCGATTTTGAAGGGAACGAAATGCCTACATGGGCAGAGGAAGGGGAAGTTGTTGCCAAATTTTACGCACCAATGGAAGCCGAGATTGCTGCCGCCCGCTTGCGTTCAGAAGGTATTCACTGCTTTTTAGCCAATACCATAGTGCAATCGGTGATGCCGAACTTGCAGACGGTTATTCGGCTGCATGTGCGCCCGAACGATTCCGCTATGGCCAGGGAAATACTTCAGGAGGCCGCGCTGGATGCGACCATAACCAGCAAGTCGTCGTCGAGCGGATTGAGTGTAGTCATTTCCATGGCCATCGGCATTGGAATATTGTTAGCCTGGCTCCTGGTGCAAGCGCTTTCCCTTTAGCGGCATGGCTTGGACACTACTGTCGCACTACCTTTTCTACCAGCTTCCCCCGGTTGGTTTCCACTTCAATAAAATAAATGCCGCGTTGTTCAGGCAGTTGAAGGGGCGACCCGCTTTTTTGCTTCGAACGCATCCGGCCGGCAGCGTCCCACACTTTAACCGTTTTTATTTCAACATTGCCTTGCGGCTGGAAAAACACAAAACCGTCCTGGTTAAGTGTTGGGTATATTTTTACGAGCAGGTTGTTGTCAAGGTTTTTTGTTGAAACAGGCGAAACAAATATGCCATCCAGCACCTGTTCGGCTACCAGGATCGGGGATCGGTCGGCGGCCTCGAACATTGTTTTGAAGGAATCTATTTCCGGCGCCGACCATTCGAAAATGGGCGCCATCCACTTTGGCGGCAGACTTTGGTACCACACTTTGGCCCGAACGCTCAGCAGTCCGGTGTAGCCGTTGTTAGGAATGGCAAAATGGATGATGTCTGCCCCTGTTCCCTGTGCGCCGTTGGGCATTTTATTGAAATCGGGGTCCAAGAGGGCGCCGCCTACGATCTGGGTGGTATCATAAACCGGGTCACTCATGGTGAAGCCTTGCGGGGCAAGTCTGTTGTCTTTCAATGGCTGGTGTCCCCGCTCGAGTACGTTTGTAAAAACACCCATCACATCACCTGGAACCATTTCGTAGATCTGAACCTGTGACGGATCGCCTATGCGGTTGTAGTGTGGTTCGAAGTTGGGTTTTTCGCCGAACAGGCTGTAATCGGGGTTCATACGGCCAGAGTGGAAAATGGTTTCTCCGTTCTGGTTTTTGACTTCAAATTCTACCCAGGCGCGTCGGGAAGGGTAACCGGAAGGGAATTTATGGCCTGCTAAATTCCGCAAAGTCAATTGGAAATTGGCGGAATCTCCATGAACCACGCCTGGTTCGAGCTTTAATTCCAGTGTTTTATGCTGCAACATGCGCAAAGTAGCGGCAATGGTGCTGTCAAAATGCTCTGGCTTGGCCGTGATGCCCAACTTGTCCCGGTTTTCTTTCAGGAGCTTCAACATGGTCACGTTTGCCCCCGCCAGTTCGTGCAGACCGTAAGGGAATTTTGGGGTAAGGAACTGATAGTTTGCAGAGATGATGACCTCGTCGAGCAATTGCGGGATATGGCAGCCCTGGCAAGTGATGTTGTCCTTGTCTTTATCGTAACGGCTGTTCAGCCATTCGTGGTAGGTGGCCTGTTCGGTGAATGTTCCACCGGTAAAATTGCCATTCAAGTCGACGGTATTGGTGATCAGGGTATGGCAGCCGGCACAAAGCCCTGCATCGAAAATATGTTCTCCATAGATCGGGGTGATGCCGACGAAATTGTGCATCGGTGGCGCAAAGGCAGTCTCATAGGGTCCGTAGGCTACCCGGATATAATTGGTGTCGAAATTCAATGCGCCGGAATGAAGGCTACCCAGGTTTCCGGGCGCTTGTGCATGGCAAATCTGACAAGTCACACCGTCCAAGCCCAGGGTGTCCTGGTACAACTGGGCGAGCAGGTAATGGTCGAGCTTGTCGTGGAGTTTGGCT
>CAYVPM010000251.1:0-981 GCA_964453475.1 uncultured Saprospiraceae bacterium
GTTGGTACTGCCACACATGGGTCATTTCGTGTATGAGCAATTGGGCATATTCATGGTTCAATGGACGCTGCTGGGTAGCAGGGTCCTCTGCTGCACGCCAGTCTACAATGGTGAAATCTGAAGGCAAGCGGATGGTATTGCCTGGTGTGGTGCCTGGCGCGATGCCCGTGGTCAATACCCGCACGCGATCATAAGCAACACTGTTGCCGAATACAGTTCTCGCCAAAGCCTCCTCGCGTATACTCAACCGCCTCCCTTGGATGGCTCCCTGCGCATCGGAAACGGAATGCAAAAGCTCATCCACCACTGGGAAACGAACAGTTACTCCACGCCCGCGCGGACGCTCTTCACGCTGCACCAGGCCCGTCGCTGCGGGGCTGAAGAAGGGAGCAGTGGCGCCAGACACGGTGGGTTGGGTGTGGTGCCTGCATCCTGGTTCTAAACATGGTTCCGGCATATCCTTTCATTTAAGTTTCAAAAAAACCAAAAAATCATTCATTTACCACTCCACCCAAATCATTTTCTGCATCCAGGGCAATTTCACCATGCCGATAGACCAAGGCAAGCGGTCGAGCAAAATGTCAACTGTTTTGCGTTCGGGCTGCAGCAACCAGCCGTCTTCCCGGCGTTGGAGCTTGCCTTGGCGCTGTAAAAAGGTTTCCCGCAAGGCAGCAATACTGCATTGCTTCAATGCCGTCCAGTGGCCGATAGCTGCCGTCAGCATTTTTTCTGCTTCATTCTTTTCATGCTCCGAAAGGACAATTTCCTGCCTTAACGGCCAATCTGTGGGGACATCGCACAGTATTTTTTCAAAGGCCAGCACGTATTCTGGCGCTTCTTCGCGCCCATCAACCAGGTATCGCAGCAATGCAATTGCCCGCTCCGTGGCTTCTGCGCTGACAAACTTGTTGGCTGCCACCAAACCCAAGCCATGGAAGAATGGTGCAATAAACGGAGCAACCACAACTAGCCCGGCATTAT
>CAYVPM010000251.1:991-5348 GCA_964453475.1 uncultured Saprospiraceae bacterium
AATGTACATTCCAGCATCTTGCGTATTTTCCGGTTGGCCCATTTGGCTTTCGCTGGCAGGTTCGGGGCTTGTTACCCGGGTTGGCTGTTCAGGCAACGGCGCCGCTTCGCGCCACAATTCCTCCCAAATAGTCAACAACTGTTCAGGCATTGTCAATTTTGTCACGGCAGGGGAAGGTGCGCCTGATTGGACTTGCGCCATCAAAAGGCTTAGTTTTTGGACAAAAAAGCCAGCATTGCTGTGCAAAGCCCGACTAAAAAGTTGTTGCAGAAACTCCCGCCATTCAGCTGCCTGCCGTGTAAATGCCATGGGCGCCGTTTGTTTTATCCAGGAAACAAAGTCTTTGGTTTCAGGCACGCTGGCCATCAGTACCGACCATAGAAAAGCCGGGCTAAACTGTCGGATGAAGCGTTGGAACTGCCCGGGCTTCGATTTTAAAAGCCGGAACAACTGTTCGGTTTTGTTGCCAGATTTGTCTTGTAAGGCAGTCAATACCTCAAATTCCCATTTTTCCATTTCAGGCTTAGGAAACCACCAGGGGAGGCTGCCCCTGTCGAGGAAAAACAAAAATGCTTCCCAGGCGTGTTGTGCTTTGGGGACAAATATTTGGCCTTCGGGTTCTCCAGCTGAATTGGAAAGCCAAGCCATCAACGCTTCTCGCAAGGCCGCTCGGCAGCGCTCCTGCCACTCAGACGGCAAAAGATCCGGGGAAAACTGCCCCAAGTCGATTTTCAACTTCGGTACCCGCAGAAACTGGTCTGGCGGTATCAGTTCGTCGAACAATATCGAAAGCTCAGGCAATACCGCTTCCTTGAATATCCGGTTGACCTCTTTTTGCACATGCCCCACCTGCTCTGTCTGGTTCATTTGCAGGCTGAGTTTCACTTGACGGATGATATGGCGCTGAGCAACGGGCATGCAAGTTTGGAGCGTTTTTGGTGCGCATTATTTTTTTTCCTTTTCGACCCGACCTCCTTTTTCAGGCGCTTTTGGGCGCTTTCGGGGAGGCTTTCCCGCTACAACGGGATTTGGATCTGGCTTTTCTTTTTCTACCGGATTTGGATCCCGCTTTTCTTTTTCAACCTGTTTTGGATCTGGCTTTTCCCCTGGCTTCAAAGATAAATTGTCCGTAAGCGGAGCAGAATGGCAATCACATGCGCCAAGCCTTGTAAAATCTGCCACGATTTTATGCGTTTCCTTGCCGTCTACCGTTTGTACCTCTTCAACCAAAAGTACGAGTTCCCCACCTGCATACACACCTCCGAGGTGTTCCAGGCAGTGCCCGCAAAGCGGAAAAGTATTTGAATTCAATTCAATAATTTCTACCGAAAAACAGGTGTTGTACCGTTTGCTGAATTGATCCAAAAATGCTTGGATGGGGCTATAAATAACAGCACCAGAGGCATTTACATCTTTATAATAATAGCTTGCATCGCTTTTCACCAGCAATTTCCCCACCAAGCCTTCCACCCGAATAAACGGGTACTGCTTCATATCGAAAACGAAAGGGTGTATGGCTGCGCCCTGTTGAGTGTAGCTGTTCTTATCAATGCCGGCATAAACTTCTCCGCGCGCAGCCTTGACAAAAGCAGCATCGTTTTCGGAATGATAGGAAAGGTGAAAATCAGCGCGGTTATGACGGGTTGCCATGTAGTCCCAATACCAGTGCAGTGATTGAGGATGCCGGGCCAGATCGTAATAGAACGGGATAGCCCGATGGCCCAGGGGCTGGTCGAGGGAACGGCTCGGTGTCAACCTGATCGGCATATTGATGATACCAGTTAAGTGCCTGGGGTTATCTGCATTGATGTCCTCAAAAACGCTCAAATAGGAATCGGAAGCTGTGTCGTCCCATTCCAATTCAGGGACGAAGAAAGACTTGATCATAATGGCTATACGCCAATGCAGGAAACGCAACTGTTCCAATTGAGCTACCTGGCCGTTTTGAATAGGGGAGTTCCGATAGGTGCTGCGGAATGGGTTGGGATAGGAGAAGCTGAGCTCCTCCCGTGGCGTACCCAGCAAAAGGTGATACGGATACGGATAATTGCTTTCCGGCAACAACGCGTGAAAGGCAAGAGTTGCTTCGCGGAGCTCGTTGAAGGCATCTGTGAGGTCCCGGACAAATCCATACCAATATTGGATACCTGTTTGGTCGGCCAGGTCCTTTTTGATTTTATACTCTCCGGCAAGCACGGGCAACTTCGTGTATTGCTTCCAGCGTTTGCAGAGGTTGTTTATATGCTTTTCCAAATACTCGGCGGCGTGTTCCCCAAACCAATCATAACCGAACTGGTGCAGGTGCTTTTTCACGGCATGTTCCAGTTCGTCGATTGCCGGACCAATGATCTTGCGGTACTCTTCTGCTACCTGCGCGAAAGTGTTAAATACATAGGCGCTGTTTTTGGGATTGTATTCCTTGCAAAAGACTGGATGGTAGCGTTCATCACAAGGCATTGTCGCGATGTCGAGGCTGCCATACCCGAACCGGCGGAGGGACAGCAGCGGAACATCCATCACTGGGTTTAGCTCATTGTACAGCTCATAATCCGACAACTCCAGGGTAGGATCATGATCGGAAGATGATTGGGCGCTTTTTTCCCAAAGGTTGAATTCCTTTTGCCCATCGTTTTTTTGGCGAATGCGCTGATAATCCAACGATTTGGGAAATATCATTCCGGCGATGTCACGGCGTTGTAGCAGGAAAAAGCGGGTGCATTCGTCTCCAGAAAACATGACAACTACCTTGTCATCCAAAAAAGGTGTCTGCCGTTGCTGTTCCGGGCGTCGGGGGTGCAGGGTGTGGTAGGCAGGATCCCTGTTGCAGTCATCGGGAGAAATTTCCCAGATATGGCGTTGTTTGCTGTTCGAAAGTCCTTTGAAATAGGCAAATACTGCTTCATCCTCATCCGGGTCGAGTTCCTTGTAAAAGTAAAAGGTCTGTTTCTCCAGCAACTCCAGGCGAATACCCTGCGTAGTCCACCCATAGCCCGGGTACACAATCACATTTTGGTTGCTGTCCCGCCGGATTTCCAGGCCTGTGACGATGCCGCTGCCCAAGGCGAGCGGCAACCCGGACGCGTGGGAGAAATCGTGCTTTATTTGCTCTATTTCCTCGGCCAGATCATGTAACTGCTCTTTTCCTTCGGTACAACACTTTTCCAGCCCTGGCAATTTGCCTTTCACCTCTGCCTGCCAATTTTGCAGCAAGCCTACAGCTTTGGCTTGTTCCTGGATATCTTTTCCCAAGTTCTGCGCCTGTTCGTCGATGCGCGCATTGGCGCTGTCGATGGCTGTTTGCAGCTGAATGTCCCGTTGCTCTAACAGCCCTTTGCCTTGCTTCAAGTCTTCTATGTCGCTGTCGACACCCTGTTTCCATTCATCCAATGACTCCAGCACCTGAGTTTTGATCTCTTCTGCTGTGGGCAACTCGCCCAAGGTGGTTTGAAAACCGGTTATTTGCCCAATGAGGACATTTATCCTGGTTTCCCAGGAGGTATCGATGGTGGTAAATCGTTCGTCCAGACCCTCCTGGAATGTATCGAGTTTGCCATCGATCAAACCCAGTACCTGTGCTTCGCTCAAAATTGGAGGGAGGCACGCAACAGTGCCTTGCAATGCCGTAAGGTCGGTTCGTAGCCCTTCAATAAGGGTCGTGTGCCCATCTGTAGTGCCCTGCAATGCAGTGATAAGGGGTTTAAGTTCGGCAACTGCGGCAGCCAGCGATTTTTGCACTGCCTCGTCAAGCCATTTTTGGGGCGGATTTTGGGTCAAGGCATTCTTTAACCCGGCGACATCGCTTGTCAAGGTTCCCAATGTTGCGATGGTGGATTCCTTGAAGCTGCGCAACGTTGCCAAATCCGTCAGAATGGGTTGCAGCACTCCCTGCACGTAGTCGACCATTTGCTGGAGCGAAATGCCGTTCAAGGTGCCGCCGCCTGTCCCAGTGCTGTTGAGGATTGCCCGGATACTGCCGATTTCGGTTTCAATGTTTGTAAAACGGATCGCGTTGAGTTGGCCTTGGTTGGTCAAGCCCGTTATTGTCGTATGCAGGGGCTGTAGTTTTCCTTCTACAATTCGGTCCACATCGCTCTCTTTCAGGTCGGTCTTGTCTTTTTCCTCCAAGGCTGTCACCCTGCCGCCCAATTCGTTGAGATTGGTGCTGGTTGTAATACCTTGTTCCTTCAAATTTGTCAGATCCGTTTGGATACTTTGGAGCATACCCTCCACCATGACCTTCACCTGATCCATGGTGAGCCCATCACCCACCACCAGGTTGTCGAGCCGGGTCTTTAATTGTACGAAATCGTCAATGATACCCTGGATGCGTTGATTGTCGGTCAGATCCTGAGCCTGC
>CAYVPM010000252.1:0-5336 GCA_964453475.1 uncultured Saprospiraceae bacterium
GAGGTTGAAGAATGAAAACGCGTGCAGGGCCAGTTCCAGGGGTGATTTTATTAAAGCGCCAACAATTTCATCGGCATTGTCGGAGTCGTCGGCATCGAAGAAATGTTCGCTTTTCAGCAATTGCTCAAGCACCGGCTTTATTTCAAAATTATTGGCCACCAGCGTTTGCGCTAGCGGTGCAATGACTTCATCTTCAATCTCTTGCGTAATATTTCGCGTGACAAAAAAGTGGTATAGCCGGCGGCATAGGTTTTTCCCGGTTTCGGGCTGTGCAAACACCAGGTCAATGAACGCGTTCAGCTCGGCCACCTGCCCGGCCGCGTCATTTGTTGGCGGGGTGATGACTGCTCCGCCAAAGCGCGGACTGAAAGTCTTTGGGTCAAAGTCGTGGCTCTGCGGGTAAGCTTTTCCTGCAGGAATATTGGTATCCGGGTCGATGTTCTGGTGTCGCGGGGCATGGTTGAATCCTGAAAACACGCGTGCAGCTTCCACCACGTCATCTTCTGTAAAAGTGGTGTAATCTCCAGGCCCGGCAGCAGCGCCACGGCCAACGGTGAACAGTTCAAAAAACTCCCGCGCAAAGTTCTCATTCGGGTTTTGCGCAAAATTCTGGTCGTTGTCCACATAGCTCAACATGCAGTTGTCGGTCACCATTTTTGTCACCAGGGCCTTGAAATTCCCAAGGCTTCCCCAGCGTATAAGTGACAGGTAGTCAAAGAATTGCATGCTGGAGCCACTGGCTGCATCAACGGCCAGGTATTGGTGAAAGAACAGGCTCATGCGATGGGTAATACCGCTGTCGTGCAGGGCTTCGTTGACCCACCAGGCCATCACATAAGGAGTCAACTCTTCATCGTCGGCAGGTAGGGTAGCGCTGGGAGGCTGCGGCGGGTTGATCCAGGTGACGGGCGCCGCCGGGCCGTTGGTGTAGATGGGTTGGTCGAGTTGAAGGGGATTTGGGGCTAACAGTACTGCAAGCGCCTCGGCTGCAGTTTGCCCTGCTATCTCGTCCACTTTCGCCCGGTTAAAACGGAAGGATGCCCTGCGCAACAAATGTGCGGCCTTCCTCCGTCCCAATACACCTTGGAGAGGATTTAAAGAAGCCATTTAATTGGAAGATGTTTTTCCTGAACTTTAAGGGCATAGGCGCAAGGGAGCGCAAATGCTCACTTTGAACAATTCAGCTTGGATGAACAAATCGGTTTAAACTAAAAAATCAGGTTTTTAGTGGGCGGGATGTCTGATGGCTCGCAGGCGCAAGCACTTTGAAGGGATACCGAAAGGGATTAAAAGAAGGAAAACGGCTATTGTGGAAATTTATTTGCCGTAAAACGAAAAAAATAATGCGCCATCCCGAAAACCCGGAATGGCGCATATTGGCAATTATTTGCAAACGCATCAGTGTTGGATCATCACTTTTTGCGCGGCAAAGGCGTTGCCGAGGTTCAAGCGGGCTATATACATGCCTGTTGGCAGATCGGCGGTGAGCAGGTTGATGGTACCCTGTCCTACGCCGATGCTAGCGGGTGTGGTGCGGCGGACCGATTTTCCGTAGATATCGAAGAGCTCCACCCAGCTTTCCTGGTTGCGCTCAGAATCGAACTGAATGACGATGCGATCGCTCGCGGGGTTGGGCATGGCTTTGAACGACAAGTCCTCTGCCGCCACGTTTTCTGTGTTGCTCATGCCGAAAACCCAGGGGGTGGGGTAGCCAACGTACCGAATGGAATTGTCGCCGAAATCTGTGTCTACGGTATTGCTATTCAAAAAAGTCAAAACGGCATAATCGGCCTGGAAAATGGTATGTACTTTACCATCGGCCAATTTGGCGGTGGAATTAAAAACCGCCTCGAGGAAAGGGATATCTGATTCGTCGCTCCCGAGCAAAATTGGGTCCAATACAGGCAGCGGATCTGTCCAGGTAGCACCAAAGTCTTGAGAGCCAACGATATACGGTTGGCGGAAATTCAAACTGTTCACGAGGTCGAGGTTTTCTTCGTGAACGGTGGAATAAACAACATAAAGGTTGCCATCGGCATCCATTGCAGCAGCCGGGTGCGAGCTGAGCCCGATGCCGTAGTTAGAAATCCCGGTAACGTCCAGCGCCTGGTTGCCATTGACATCGGGGCAGTAGCCTGAGACAACACCTGAATTGTCGTCCATCAGTGTGTTGAAATAAACGATGCCGATGTTGAGTCCGGGATAGTAAGTCCAGCCCTGGTCTGTCAAGATGGAATCGGAAACATAAGTGGCGCCATACCAGCAGTGCGCAAAGCCTGCTTCGTCGACCAGAACATCGGCTGTGCCATCACAGGTGAAAATGGCATAAGAATCAGTGGCCGGCCTTCCTGGATCTGGTGGCAAGGATGTGGGGTCATAACCTGAGTTTACCACATACTTGTCTAATGGAAACTCGTTCACAACGCGCTTGGTCCAGGTTTCGCCATTGTCGGAGGATACGTATAGCAGGCAATCGTTCCAGGTGTTGGTGATAAAGATGGCAACATTGCTGCCGTTGCAGTCAATGGCATATCCTTCAACGTCGGTTCCCGTAAAAGTTGCCTGGTCAATACCCGGCAATAACATGTCTTGTTTGTCCCAGGTAGCGCCGCCGTCCAGCGAGCGCCAGTACAGTACAACGCCGTCCATGCCCTGGAACAAGGTGCCACCGTTGCCGGTTGGCATAGAAGAGGCAATCACGTGCAGGGAATGGCCGTCGGGGCCGCCACCGGCAGCACGGCACCAAAGCTCGGTGGTGGCGCTAGGCATTGTAGTATGCACCCAAGTGCCGCCGCTTGCCGGGCGTTTTGCCATGGTGATTTTGCCCGCGCCAAGGTGGGAGAAAACATATTCATTGCCTCCAGAGACGACGAGACTGGGGAAACCGGTACGAGCAGGTTCAATACGTGCCGTTGGGTCGGGGCCCCAGGCGCCGCCCGTATTTTTGTTGTACCCTGTACCGCGGTCAGGGTAAGCGTTGGCATCGAGGCTCAAAGTATAGGTTCCGGTAATGTTGCCTGCGCCGTCGTTGTAAACGCGGTGGCCAACGCCCCCGTTGGATTGCAGGTCATACACTGTCGAGCCAACCAGGTCGAGCAGGGAGCTGGTACCGGGCGGCACATTGTCGGCCTGGTGACCATGCGTGGTTTCAAAGCCAGAGATTGCCGTTTTTACAGCAGGCATCGGCTTAATCTTGGTCATCTGTACCGCTTTGGGGTTTGCGATGCGCTGTGCAAATAGCCCTGCTGCGGCGAAAAGGAAAAGGAGTGCGAGTAAATGGTTACGTTTCATGTGTGAAAGCAAGTTTAGTTAATACTACTGATAGAATAGGCCGGAAGGGGAAAACCACACAGAATAGTGATGCTCAAAGATATTAATATGGAAGGATAAGCAATCTAAACAAGTCGTAGAAAATCATCTGATTACTCAAAATAGCACAATAAACAGTGCTGATTTTTCAAACCCATCTGGGAATTGCATCCAGAAGCCCTTTAACATATACCGTTGGCGGCTTTTGGTAAATGTCGGCGGCAAGCCCAATGGCATCCTGTTTCCCGGCATGCATCACCATCAACCGGTCGCACATTTGTTTGATGACGCTTAGGTCGTGGGAGATAAAAAGGTAGCTGAGCCCGAATTTTTCCTGCAAATCCATCAGCAGGTTGAGGATGGTGGCTTGAATGGAGACATCCAGCGAGGATACCATTTCATCGCAGACCAGAAAGCGGGGCTCGAGCGAAAGCGCCCGGGCGACGCAGATCCGCTGTCTTTGGCCCCCGGAAAATTCGTGCGGGTATCGTTGAAAATAATCGGCTTGAAGCCCTACTGTTTCCAGCAATTCAATGGTATTTTCCTTGCGGGACTTGTGGTTCCCGTAAAGCTGGTGCACCTGCATGGGCTCCATGATCGCCTCGCCTATGGTCATGCGCGGGTTGAGGGAAGAATAGGGATCTTGAAAAACTACCTGGATTTCGCGGCGGAATTGCCGGAAAGCGTCTTCGTCCAATTGCAGCAGGTCGGCCCCCTTGTAGAAAATCGATCCTGAATACGCCTCCGTCAATCTTGCAATGGCGCGGCCCAGTGTCGTTTTGCCACAGCCCGATTCGCCCGCCAGCCCGAATGTTTCCCCGGCATACAGGTCAAACGAAACGTCATCCACTGCGTAGAGCCATTCGCTAGTCTTGCCAAACCAGTTTTTTTTGGCCGGAAACCGCACTTTCAGGTTTTTGACAGAGAGCAGGGGTTCTTGCGCATACAATGCCGTATTTCTGGAAGCAGTCTCAGCCTCTGTTATCACCTTTGCCTCAAACTGCCTGTTTTCCAAAAAATCTGGCACCGTAGGCAGGCGCAAGAGTTTGCGGTGCAGGGAAGGGCGGCAGGCTACCAACCCTCTGGTGTAGGGGTGTTCCGGCGATTGCAATATCTGTTGAACGGCCCCTTCCTCTACAATTTTTCCCTGATGCATCACCGCCACCCGGTCGCACACTTCGGCAATGACGCCCAAATCGTGGCTGATAAAGATCATGGACAAGCCGGCTTCCTCCTTCAAATCGCGCATCAAATCCAGGATCGCTTTTTGCACTGTCACATCGAGTGCGGTTGTCGGCTCATCGGCAATGAGGATGGCCGGGTTACAGGACATAGCCATGGCGATCATTACCCGCTGTTTTTGGCCGCCGCTGATTTGGTGTGGGAATGCTTTGAAAATACGGGTGGGATTGGCGAGTTGCACGCGCTCGAAAAGCTTAATTGTCAGGTCTTTTGCTGTTTCAAATGAAACCTTTTGGTGCAGCTGTATTGCCTCTGTCACCTGGTGGCCGCATGGAAACACGGGGTTCAGCGAACTCATCGGCTCCTGAAAAATCATGGAGATTTCCTTGCCGCGAATAGCCTGAATGGCTGGATTTGGGAGCTTGAGGATATCTACCGGATTGCCTGCACCACTTGGGTCGAATAGTATGGACCCGCGCAGGATTTGCGCCGGAGGGCTTGGCAGCAGCCGCATGATGGAAAGTGCTGTCACTGACTTGCCAGAACCCGATTCGCCTACAATGCCCAGAGTGCCGTTTTTGTCGAGTTGCAGAGACAAGCCGTCTACGGCGCGAACCGGGCCGCGTTCCGAATTAAATTCAATGGCTAAGTCTTTGATCTCAAGCAGCTTGGACATCTTATTGCTCCATCTTTAGCTTGCACTGATGACCTTCCCAGGTTATGTTGATTTTGTTCCCTTTTCTCATCCATTCAGCCAGTTCTTTGCCCATCAGTTCGGCCCGCCAGCCTTCCAACAGGCTGTGGTCAAAATCTTCGCTGCCTGATTTCAGGCGGTTGAAATCGCC
>CAYVPM010000253.1:0-5331 GCA_964453475.1 uncultured Saprospiraceae bacterium
CAACACCCGTGACGATCACAACATTTTGGGTAAAGGTGCTGGTGCCGCAGGCATTTGTGGCCGTGAGCACAACAGTATAAGTCCCGTCGTTTGCGTAAACATGTGAAGGATTTGCTTCCGTACTGGATTAGCCATCGCCGAAATTCCAGGAATAAGAAACGCCATTTTGGGTGGTATTGGTGAACGTGGCAACATCGGCGTTTGTGACAGACGTGAAACCGGCTACCGGGGTTGTTCCCACCGTGATATAGTTGACTTGTGTAGCGGTGTTGCTGCCTGCGCTGTTGCTCGCTGTCAGTATTACGGTGTAAACACCCGGGGTGCTGTACACGACAGTTGGATTTTGCGCTGTCGAGGAAGCAGGGTTTCCTCCAGGGAATTGCCAGTCGAAATTGACGGAGTTGCTGCTGGAAGTGTTGTTGAACTGTACGGTAAACGGCGCACAGCCACTCGTCTGGGTAGCGTTGAAACCTGCCGTTGGCGGCGTGTCGATGGTTACCGTCGAGGAAGAAGTGACGGTGCCACAGGCATTCGTGGCGCTGAGTACTACCGTGTAGACGCCATCAGTTGCATAAGTATGGTTCGGATTGGTCTGGGTACTGCTGTTGCCGTCGCCAAAATTCCAGGAATAGGAGCTGGCATTGTTGGAGGTATTGGTAAACGCTACCATAGCGCCATTGCTCACGCTGGTGAAGCCGGCGGTAGGAACTGTGTTGACCGTGATAAAGTTTGCCTGCGTCAAAGTACTGCTGCCGGCGCTGTTGGTCGCAACAAGCGTTACGGAGTATACGCCAGGTGTATTGTACACAACGGTGGGGTTAGGCGCTATCGAACTGCCTGGGTTGCCGCCTGGGAACGTCCATTGGAAACTGGTAGAATTTGAGCTGGAGGTGTTGTTGAACGATACGGTCAGCGGTGCGCATCCACTTGTTGGGCTGGCCGTAAACCCTGCCACCGGCGGTGTTACCACCGTGACCGTTTGTGTACTGGTCGCTGTGCCGCAGACATTTGTAGCCGTCAACACTACGGTGTAGACCCCGTCAGCTGCATAGGTGTGGGTCGGGTTCTGTTCTGTGCTGCTGTTGCCGTCGCCAAAGTTCCAGGAATAGGAAGTGGCGTTGTTGGTGGTATTGGTAAATGTTACCACTGCGCCATTCGTCACGCTGCTGAAACTCGGGGCAGGCACTGTATTGACCGTTATGGTGGTGGTCGCAGTACTGGTTCCGGAATTGTTGGTTGCTGTCAAGGTGACGGTATAGGTGCCGGGATTGGTGTATACGACCGTCACATTGGTATCCGTTGAGCTTGCCGGGCTGCCGCCTGGGAAAGCCCAATTGTAAGATACGGCGCCAGTAGAGGTATTGGTAAAGCTGATGGTCGCTGGGGCGCAGCCATTGTTTCCCGTAGTAGTAAAACCAGCAACAGGTGGTGGTGCAACTTCTACGGTTTTTGTTTTGGTTACACTGCCACACGCATTTGTAGCGATCAGCGTAACCGTATAGGTGCCGCCATTGGCATAAGTATGCACAGGATGCACAACGGTGCTGGAATCACCGTCGCCAAAGGTCCACAAATAGGTGGTTCCATTGAGCGTGGTATTGGTAAAGGTAGCCGTCAGCCCATTCACGCTGGAAGTGAAATTGGTAGCCGGCACCGTTTGGACCGTGATGTAATTGGTTTTTGTAATGGTGTTTGAACCCACGCTGTTGAAAGCGGTGAGGGTAATGGGGTAAGTGCCGGAAATTGTGTACAGAACCACAGGGTTGGCCTGTCCGGAAGAAGCAGGCGTGCCGCCGGGAAAGCTCCACAGGAATGAGGTAGAGTTGCTCGAGGATTGATTCACCAACTGTACAACCAGGGTGGCGCAGCCGCTGGTGGGCTCGGCATAAAAATCGGGTGTAGGGAAAGTGTTGACCGTAATGGTTTTGGTCGAACTGCCGCAATCATTGGTTGCGGTAAGTTTCACCACGTAGAACCCCGCTTCAATATACGTGTAAACCGGGTTATCTTCTGTACTGGTGCCGCCATCGCCAAAATCCCATAAATAGCTCGTAGCATTGGTGGAGGTATTGGTGAAGGTCGCTGTCAAGTCGTCCATCGTAAACGTAAAGCCGGAAACAGGGGTTGGGTTAATGGTGACCACCTGGGTGGAGGTGGCAGAAGTTCCGCCTGGGCCGAAAACAACCAGCGACACGTTTTTATTGCCTGAGGTGCCGAAAGTAACCACCGGGTTCGTTTGGGTGGAAGTGGCAGGTGTGCCGCCGGTGAATGTCCACAAACGGGAGGTAATGGTGCCGGTCGACATGTCGGTAAATTGTACCGGCTGGTTCACACAGCCCGGATCGGGGCTCCAATCAAAAATAGACACCAAAGGCGGCCCTTGCACACAGGATGCCAAACAACCGCTGTTGATTTTTGTCTGCATGTAGGCGCTGATGGCGTTCTGGGACTGCGAACTCCAGCTGTTGGAGGTCGATACGGTGGGGCACATGATCCAGGGGCCGCTGCCGCTACAGCCAGAGTCGTGGCCGGAGCTAAAGTTGTGGCCGAGTTCGTGGGAAGTTGTGCAGCGCAGTAATTCTGAATTCCCTGTAAAGTCCTGCAAGGCGTGGTATTTATTGTTGTTGCATACGCCATTCAAATAGGCAATACCGACAGTTCCACCAGTAAAATCGCGATTTGTCCACAATTCGCCCACATCAAAATTTACGCCGAAATTTCCGGCATTACCCCATGACAAGAAACTTCCGAGCAGGGTTCCGGCGTCATTTGAGGCAGACCAGGGGCCGGGAAAGGTAGTAGCGACAAATTGGGTTACGATATTGATGCAAAGGTCGTGGGTGAATGCACCAGTGTAGTCCCCTTCCACATCGTTGATTACAGCTATGTTATGCGCCTCGACGGCAGACGAAGAGCCGTATTTTGCCAGCATCAACTGGTCTGACGCGATGGCTAGCTCCAATTCGTACACGGCTGGGAAATCGGCGCCTTCTGCGAGGTGGCTTTCAATATCCATCTGCGCTGCTTTTTCCATTTCTGCTGTCACACCACATGGGACAGTTTGGTCTGCCAATACGTTCGACTTTTCGTACAAAACGTAAAGGTCCTTGTCGGCTGTAGGGTCCAGGTACCAAAGCGGCTCAATGCGCCACACCAGGCCGCTTTCACGGATATAGCCGTACATAAAGCCCTTGTCGAGCGTGAGACGAACATTGTCGCCAGTGCTGAGAAAACCTTTGTAGGCGATGTTCCGTTTTTTATGACTGACAGTGTTGCCCGAAGGCGTTTCAATTGTCAAAAAATAGTTTTGGGACAGCAGGTTGCTGGAAGAGAGACTCATGTTCCAGACATGGTTTCCAACCTGAAGCGTGGTGTTGGCTTCGGCGTTTGTCCGCACATAAGCTGCCAGCGGCTCGGCATCTATCCTGAAGACTTCAAAAGCGCTAAAGGCGCTTTCCAAAATAGGCGACTGGTAATCCAGTTTTTCACCCGTGAATATTTGGGCGCCAAGTTGGGAAGAAAAGGAAAAGAAGAAAAACAATGCACTAAGGCAAAGGAAACGTAGACAATTCGTCATGGTCTAACCCTGTTTTACAGTGATGAAAGTTAAATTTATAAAATTAATCGGGTGGAATTTGTGTTTTGATACAGCGATTAAAACGTGTTTGAGCACACATTTGGCAATGTGGGGGCGAAAATAGGCTTTGTTAAAGATTATCAGCCCAAATGCAAATAAAAAATGTACGCTTCGCTCATAAGCGACTTTCCTAAAGGCTTTGACTACTTTTGCGCCCGAATCCAATTTGTTGACACAAAATACACCTGATATGACAAAAAATACAAAGTTTTCGCTCTTGTTCTTTGCGGGTCTTATGTTGCTGGCCCAGGTCAGTTATTCCCAGCGCGTCATTGAGAAAGCGGAAAAGCCTGAAAAAAGGGGGCCAACGCCGCTCCGGGCAAAGCTGTGGTACGGCGGTGGCGTTCAATTAGGCCTGAGCTCTTTCAATGGCAACAGCGTGTTCTCTTTCGGATTGAGCCCTATGGTAGGGTACAAGATCGTGGAAGCGATTTCCATTGGCCCCCGGGTCGAAATGCTCTATTCTTCGATCAAAGTGCCCGGCTACAAAGCCCTCGGATTATTCGACATCGACGCCGGGATTTTTGTGCGCGCCAAAGTATTCCGCGGCTTGTTTTTTCAAGGCGAGCTTTCCAATGCCTGGTTGCAGCAGCCCACCGGTAACGGGAATGAAAAAATAACCAATACCCGTTTCAACCAAAGGCTCGGCGCCGGCTGGAATTTTGGCAGCGGCCAGGGTGGCGGTTCAGAAATCGGCATTTTTTACAATTTTGCCGTCGCAAACGACATCTATTCCTACGAAAACCCGCTGAGTTACCGCTTTGGCTTTACCTGGAATTTTTAATGTTTTACACAGGGCAAAACGCGTTTCGAAACAACGTTTGCCGAAATTCAATTGATAATAATGAAAAATAGTATCCTCGTTCTTTTTTGCCTCGGTTTGTGTTTGACTGCCTCCTATGGCCAATCACCAGGTAAAAATTATGAATTTCAAAATGGCCATTGGTTCAATGGCGACGGCTTTACGGATGCCACCTGGTATGTAAGCAATGGTATTTTGAGCAAAAAAGCGCCTGCAATGGTCGATTCTGTTATCGACCTGAACGGCCGATGGGTGATTCCGCCATTCGGCGATGCCCACTGTGCCAGCGTTGCCGACAACCCAAATGGCGCCAACGTGCTCAACCTTTACCTGGGCGAAGGGGTGTTTTACCTGCAGGTTATGGGGAATACCCAAGAAGGGCGTACCACTACCGCACTGCTGACCAACAAACCCGGCGCTGCCGATGCTTCCTTTTCCAACGGCGCCATCACCTGCACCCTCGGCTACCCTTTTGTCAAATATGAGGGCCCGGCCAACGGCATAAAAAACCCCGCACAATGGGGCAAAGAATACGACAAGATCAAGTTAAGCTCCAAACTGCTGGGCAACGGGTATTGGTTTATTGATAATCCAACAGCACTGAAGGCAAATTGGGACAAGATCAAGGAACAAAAGCCCGATTTTATCACCGTTTACCTGCTCGATGTCAGCAACAACGGCGGCAGAGAAGGCATGGGGCTTTCCGAAGAAATGGCTAAATCGGTGACAAAAAAAGCCCATGGTTCCGGCCTACGGGTGATCGCCCATGTAGAAACGGTCGAAGACCTGCGCCTCGGCATGAAATTGAAAGTCGATGGCTTTGCCAACCTGCCCGGCAGCAATTGGGATGGGGTAGGGGACAGCAAAAAATACGAGATGAGCGACGACGACC
>CAYVPM010000254.1:0-5327 GCA_964453475.1 uncultured Saprospiraceae bacterium
CATGATTTCGACACACCAAAAGCAGCCGCCACCAAGGGTAGCGATTTCGGTTTGGGTGGAAAGGGTAGGGGACTCGTTGTTGGGCATAATTTGCTTCTTTAAAACACCGTAAAAACATGTCCCGGAACAGAATGGTTCACACGAAAAAGCAGAAGGTTCAAAATGTCGCAGTGCGAACAATTCTTCAGGCAGTCCGGTACAGGTGATACCCGTTCTCTCCCGCCAAATAGTTCAGGAAACGGTTGAGGCCCAACCACTTGGCATCATCGAGTTCATAACTGATGTTGTGTCGGAAATAGCTCTCCAGGTCAAAATTTTCCATTGTAGGGAGAATTTTTACCAACTCAGGCAAGTTGTCGATGCCCAACTGCAAGGCTTTGTTGAATCGTTGGATCAATTCAGGGTTCAAGGGCTTGACGGCAATCCAGGCGGCAAATACAAAGGGCATGCCTGTCCACGCCGTCCAGGCTTCTCCGAGGTCATAGACGTATTTATACCGATTTTCCAGGCCAATGGTGCGATCGCCAATGATAAGAGCAGCCGTATTGCCTGCAATTTGGCCTTCAAACCCTTGTGTGGCGGGAATCAATTCCGGGCTTATTTTCCAATAATGCTTGCAAAGCAGTTTGGTCAGCGCAACCGAGCTTTTGGAATGGAAGTCGAGCAGGATATGCCTTATCTCCTTCAGTGGTTTTTCTGAAAAAACGCAGACAGTTTTTACTTTACCCGTTGAGCCAATGCAGAAATTGGACATAATGTAGGCCTGCGGCAATTCAGGAATGACCGCTACAGGGGTAAGCGCCAGGTCCGCTTCGCCTGACAGCAATTTTTGGGCGCAAACGGCGGGGATGTCGAGGCTTAAATCAATCAGGCCTGCCATATCGCTGCGATAGAGCCCATAAATGAAGGGTTTGGTGTTCAGGTAACTGACTGCAGAAAGGCGGAGTTGCGACATGGCGGGGCGAAGGTAAATTGCCGGATAATTTTCTTTGCTTTTTCAGGGATAAATGGCTTAATCTTATTTTAACTTTTGCTTACTTTGTTGCGGGTTTCAGTTTGAAGCAGCTGTTTACCCGCACCAATATTTTCACCAAACCATCTCTATCATGTTTAAAAACTTACTTAGCTTACTGGCATTTGTATTGCTGGTGACAGTTTCTCTAAACGCCCAGGTGACGACGGCCTCTGTTATCGGAGAAGTCACTGACGAAGGCGGCAATTCACTGGCCGGGGTTACCATTGTAGCAACCCATACCCCTTCCGGAACTACTTATGGCACCTATTCCCGGGCAGATGGGCGCTATACGCTGCCCAACCTTCGGGTAGGAGGCCCCTATACCATCGCACTTTCCTATACCGGGTATGAGTCTAAAAACACGGAAGGTATCATGCTTTCGGTTGGCCAAAAACTCCCGCTCGATTTGCGGATGGTTTCCGCTGCGACCACTTTGGGAGAGGTGGTTATTTCCGGTGGCACCGACCCTGTATTGAACTCATCGCGCACGGGTGCGGCAACCAACATCAGCCGCGCACAGATCAACACCTTGCCGACTATTGGCCGTTCGGCCTTCGATTACACCCGTTTGAGTCCTGCAGCAGATGGCGGTTCTTTTGGTGGCCGCAACGACCAGTTCAACAACTTTTCCCTGGACGGGGCGATTTTCAACAATCCTTTTGGCCTTGATGCTGCCACACCTGGCGGGCAATCGGAGGCGCAGGCAGTTTCTTTGGACGCTATTGAACAAATCCAATTGTCGTATGCGCCCTATGATGTGACCCAAAGCGGCTTCACCGGGGCGGCCATCAACGCTGTTACAAAATCCGGCACCAACCAGGTTGCCGGAACGGTTTTCGGTTTTTACCGCAACCAAAACATGATCGGTTCGAAAGTTGACGGAGTAGATGCTCCAAAAGGCGACCTTACCCAATTGCAAACCGGTTTCAGCCTCGGCGGGCCGATCATCAAGAACAAACTGTTTTTCTTTGTAAATGCTGAACTGGAGCGGCGCAGCGACCTTGGATCTGCCTTTGTGCCCAACCGCGGCGTTGATGGCCCCGGTATTTCAAGGGTATTGGCCAGCGACCTGGATGCTGTATCGGCAGCCCTGAACAGCATCGGTTATGATCCGGGACCTTACGAAAACTTTAGCCTGGAAGCGCCCAACATGAAGGGAATAGCTAAGCTTGACTGGAACATAGTGAAGGGCCATTCCCTTTCTTTGACCTACAATTTTCTGGACGCATCCAAGGAAAAGCCGGCGCACCCATTTGCCATTGGCCGACGCGGTCCCGACTTCACCACCCTCCAGTTTCGCAACGCAGGGTACCGGATCAATAACAAGCTGAATCAGATTATCGGCGAATTGCGCTCTTCTTTTGGCAGCACCGTGTCCAATAAATTCCAGTTGGGCTATTCCGCTTTCCGGGATTCCCGCGATCCGTTCTCTACACCTGCGCCGCCTATCAGCATTGCAAAAGACGGCACGCGCTACATCATTGCCGGCCACGAGCCTTTTTCTATTTACAACAAGCTCAACCAGGATGTCTTGCAGATCAACGACAACCTGAGCATTTACATGGGGAGCCATACCTTGACCGTTGGCGCTGCTTACGAGCAGTTTAATTTCGACAACTCATTCAACCTTGGTACTTATGGCGGCACTTTTGGGCCTGATTACGCCAGTGTGAATGATTTTTTAGCTGCTGTGAACTCTGGCGCCGTAGGCCAGCAAATCGCAGTAGCCGACAGTATTTTTAACAACACCCCCGACCTGGGCTGGAACTGGTCGTACACCAATTTGGGACAGATCAGCGCCTATATTCAGGACGAGATTTCCTTGTTCGATCGCCTGACGGTGACATTAGGCATACGCATGGACAAGCCTACCTATTTGAATACGAAAGAAAAAATTCAGGATAAACTTGATCCATTAACTGCCCCTGGTGGTTGCTGCTATCAGCCGGAAATTCAGTATTACGACGAGAATGGCGACGACATCAAATTTGACCACACCCAGTTGCCCACTACGAAAGCATTGTTCAACCCACGTATTGGTTTTAACTGGGACGTTAAGGGCGACCGTTCTTTCCAGATACGCGGTGGCTCCGGTCTTTTTAGCGGGCGCCTCCCCTTTGTATGGATTGGCAACCACGTGGCCAACCCCAACTTCTTCTTCTATTGCGTGACGCACCCGGATTTCAAATTCCCACAAGTTTGGCGCAGCAACCTCGGTATTGACAAAAAATTTGGCGAAGGCTGGATAGCGTCTGCCGATTTTATCTACACCAAAGACGTAAACGGTATGATGGTGCGCAATTACGGCCTGAATTTGCCAACCGGAAGGCTTCAATCGCCGGGCGACAACCGTCCGATCTACACCGATGCTGACCGCGCGAAGCATTTGTTTGGCGGCAACACGGATGCTTTTGTTTTCACAAACACGGATGTGGGCTACTCAACCAACCTGACATTGCAACTCCAGCGCACCTGGACAAACGGTATGTATGCCAGCCTTGGTTACAACTACCTCGACAGCCGGGACGCCTCCTCCATCGAGGCAGAAATCTCCTCTGACGCTTATGACCGCAACCCGGCTTATGGCCATGTGAATGCCGCCGTTCTTGCGCCATCCATTTATGGCAACAAGCATCGCATAGTCGGTTCTTTCTCCAAGAAATTCAGCTATGGTGGTGCAGAAAGGAACATGTGGGGAACAACCATCGGCCTGTTCTTCCAGTACGCACAAGGTGGTCGTTTCTCCTACACCTACTCCGGCAACATCAACAATGACGGCTCCGGCAATAACGACTTGATGTACATCCCGACAAACGCGGAAATAGACCAAATGCAGTTCTCTGGAGATGCCAACGCTCAAAGGACAGCCTTGAAGGATTTCATCGAGCAGGATGATTATTTGAACAACAACCGCGGTAGCGTAGTGGAGAAATACGGCATTTTGAGCCCTTGGTACAACAATTGGGACTTGCGTATCTTGCAAGACCTGAACCATAAAGCGGGCAAAAAAAAGAATACGGTACAGCTGAGCATCGATATACTGAACGTGGGCAACCTCTTCAGCAACAAATGGGGCGTGCGGCAAATACCCGCCACCACACAGCCGCTCGGTGTTAGCGTAGACCCTGTCACCAGCGTGCCGACCTATTCATTCGATACAAAAATTGACAAATCATTTGTTCAGGATTTTAGCCTGTTGAGCCGCTGGCAAGCACAGGTAGGCCTGCGTTACAGTTTTTAAGTAAATTTTCTGCCGGCAAGTGCGCACGGCAGGAAAGTTTCACACGATGACACGATGGCACAACGTTCGAAAAATTTGAGCTTGTGCCACTTATCCAGCCAAAAAATCGTACACGTTGTGCCGTTGTGTCGTCGTGAGAAACAAAAAGCCACAAGCCGCCAAGTATTTGAACATACCGATGTTTTTAATCCTTTCAAAATCAGGCGAATCATTGTGTAATCTCTGTTTTTGATTTTTATAAACCCAACCTTTATGACTGAACAATTTACAAAACACGCTACTGCTGACACAAGACGCCTGGTTTTCTTTATCTTGAAGAAATTTGCCAAAATCGGCCTCAGGTGGACGGCTTATCTGAGCCTGGGCATAATTGCCTGGATCCTCCTGGACCCCCTGCCCCCAGCCTTTATGTGGGTTGTTATTCTGAGCATGCTTGGATCTATGTCCATTCATACAATCCTGCACCGGAATGGGGTTACATCAGGATTTGCCAAACAAGCTTGCCGTTTTGTTTTTTTCCTTTCGATCCCAATGTTGTTTGTGTTTGGAGGCAACCGTTTTGCCATATGGAGCGTTTCTGATGAACCCGCAGCTGCAGTCCAAATTCCTGCTGCTCAACCGGTACAGCAGGGCGTTGTCGCTATGGAGGAATACACGGTATTGAAAAAACTGCATGAAGAGGGTTTCAAAGACCCCAAAAAAGCCAGAAAGACTGTAAAGAAATTCTTCAAAAAGCATTTGCAGAAATTCAAGGAAATGGACAGTTCTGCAAAATTGATTTTCCTTGTCTTGGGCATAATTTTGCTCGTATTTATCTTAGTCCTCCTCTTTCTCTATGTTTTTGTGAATGAAACCACCAGTGGTTGCTTAGAAGTCAGCGGAGGTGCTGACAGCAGTTGTTGTATGGAATAGGCAACCTTCGAAAGCGAAACTTGGAATACAAAAAGTCATTGAGCGGATGGGGAAACTATCCCTGCATGGATGCCGTGGTTGTTGAACCTCAGGATGTGACCGAGGTCCGGCAAATGCTATTGGGCAGGGAGCGCATCATCGCGCGTGGCAATGGCAAAA